>JBAUTG010000092.1:0-65108 GCA_049582105.1 Candidatus Dormiibacterota bacterium
GAGCAGCTCCTCGTCGCCCTTGCTCGCGGGCCCGGCCACCGGCCACCCGTCGGCACCGACGATGATCGAGGCGCCGATGAAGGTGACGTCGCGCTCGACGCCGATCCGGTCGGCGCACGCCATCACCGCGCCGTTCTGCGCAGCGGTCGCGATCGCAACGTAGTCGCCCTGGCAGTACCCACGGTCGTCCCAGACCGTACGCTTGAATGACGCGACCCAGTTCGTCGGCACCGCGATGATCTCCGCACCCGCGAGCGCCAGCGCGCGAGCGGGTTCGGGAAACCAGAGGTCGTAGCAGATGATGATCCCGACCCGGCCGAATGGCAGGTCCACGATCGGCAGTTCGACGCCCGGCTGGAACCACGACTGCTCGTCGAAGTACAGGTGCAGTTTGCGATACGTGGCCATCCGCCCCGACGGCCCGACCAGCACTGCGCTGTTGTGCCGGCAGTCACCGTCGCGCTCGTTGAGTCCGGCGACGATGTGGCACCCGTGCGCGGCGCAGATATCACGCAACGCGCGCACCCACGTCCCGTCGTCGGGATCCTCGGCGGAGCGCTGCGCCTCGTCCTCGCTCGCGAAGACGTACCCGCTCGAGGCGAGCTCCGGGAGGACGATGAGGTCCGCGCCCTGGGACGCGGCGGAGGTCGCCCACCGCCTCGCCTGGGACAGGTTCCCCTCGAGGTCGCCGACGTGCGGTTCGTACTGGGCGACGGCGATACGGACCGGGCGGCTCACCCCTTCACGGTAGCGCAGCGGGAGTGACCCCAGGAAGCCGCGGGATTCCCTCCGAGATCCCGCAGAGAATCTCGTGCGGCAATGTCCCGGTGAGGTCCGCCACCTCGTCGGCGCCGATGCGAACCCCATCACGATCGCCGATGAACATGGCCACGTCTCCGACCGCGACGCCGTCCAGGTCGCTGACGTCCACGGTCACCTGATCCATGCTCACGACGCCCACGATCGGGCATCGGCGGCCACGGATCGCCAGGTGCCCGATGTTCGACAGCGCTCGCGGCAGACCCTGCCCGTAGCCCATGGTCGCGGTCGCGATGAGGCGCCGCGTCTCGGCACGCCAGGTGCGTCCGTAGCCGACCGTTTCGCCGGGCTCGAGCGTCCGCAGCGAGGCCACGCGACAGAACACGTTCATCGCCGGGCGGAGCGACGCCGTTCCGGGCACCGGCGGGTAACCGTAGAAGGCGATCCCGACCCGCACCAGGTCATGGTGCATCGCCGGGTGGGCGAGGACCGCCGCACTCCCCGAGCAGTGCAGCAGTGCGTTCGGCGCCACCGGGCGGAGCACCGCCACCGCCTCGAGGAATCGCGTGTGCTGGGTGATCGTGAACGCGGGGTCCCCGCCCGAGTCCGCGAAGTGCGTGAACACGCCGCCCACCTCGATATGGTCGTGCGCCGCGACCAGCGCGGTGGCAAGAGACTCCACCGTCTCGGGAAGGGCGCCGAGCCGGTGGAGCCCAGTGTCGATTTTGACGTGGACGCGCGCGCGTCCGCCCGCTGCTGCAGCCGCCGCGGCGATGCTCCGGACCCCATCCGCGTCGAACACGCTCATGTCCACGCCGGCGGCGATGAGCTCCGGTTGCGCCGCCGGTGGGCTCCACCCGAGGATGAGCGCCTGCGTGCGCACTCCCGAGGACCGGAGCCCGAGCGCCTCCTCCGGCGTGTAGATGCCGAGCCACGTCGCTCCGCCTTCGACGGCCGCGCGCGCGGCGATCGTCAAGCCGTGTCCGTACCCGTTCGATTTCACCATCGCCATCACCTGCGCAGGGCTCACCAGTGTGGCGATCACCTCGGCGTTCTTCGCCAGGGTGTCGACATCGATCTCGACCCAGCGGAGGACGCCGGAATCGGCCGTGCTCACACCCCGACCGGCACTGGGTCGCGTGCCGGAGTGGCGGCCGCCGGCGCCATGGTGACCCGGCGGACGAGCCCGAACGGTGTCTGCTCGTCGGACTGGCCGAGCGGGTTATCGGCGATCATGGCCAGAACTGAGGCGGCATCGACACCGACGGTCGCGAACACCTCGGCGGCCATGTCGTTGGCGTCGATGATGGCGATCCCGACACGCCGCCCGGTCCGTCCCCGTACCTCCGCGGCGATGCGGAGTGCTTCGCCGGCGGGATCGAGCGGCGACTTGGTCGCCCACGTGTCGTAGGGCGGGAGGTTCAGCGACGAGGGTCCGTCGATGGCGTTGACCCCGTGGCCGGCGATTCGATAGAAGACCCCGCGCATGCCGAACGGCTTCGTCACCGCGGCGGCGGCGGACGCGAGGAGGATCAACGGAACGCCTGCCTCGTCGATGGCGAGTTGCATGGTCGTGGGATGCGAGAGCCCGACGCCGGTCGGCTCGTGGCGGACGTACCTGGAGAGCAGCCGCGCGGTGCGCGACACCGGGATCTCGTCGATGGGATATGACCGACCTTGGCTGATCGCGAGGGCCTTCTCGCTGATCAGCAGCACATCCCCGTCCTCCACGGCGACGCCGCCCTTTTGAAAGCGCTCGAGGCTCTCGGCGATGACCTCGATGAGATCGCTCCCGGGCTTGATCAACGACGAGCGCAACGGGAAGCGTGCCCAGATCCGTCCCTTGTCCTCGAGGAACAGGTGACGGCCCCAGTTGAGCCGCGCGCCGTCGAGCAACGCCTGACCACCTGCGATCTTCGCGGCGGTGGCGCGATCGCCTCGCGCGACAAAGCCTCCCTGATAGCTCTGGTCGTCCAGCGCGCGAGTCGCGCCGTCGATGTAGACCCGCAACCAGATCTCGGCGTTCACGGCACGCCAGAAGAACATCGACTCCTCGACCTCGCCGGCACACGCGCGGCGGAAGCCGTCGGCGACCGCAGCCGCCTTCCAGTACGGCCGCGCGCGAAACGACGGCGACCGCATCAGGCTCTGCAGCACCGCGCGCTGCCTCCGATACCAGCGGAACTCGGGCGTCGTGAAGCCGATCTTCTTTCGACGTCGTTCCACGGACTTGGGCAGCACACCGTGCAGCGCCTCGCGCACGATCGCGCGCGTCCACCCGTTGTGGATGATCGCGCTCCGCGGCAGGGTGAGGATGTAGTCGACCAGCTCCTGGTCGAGGAAGGGTAGACGCGCTTCGAGCGAGTGCGCCATCGACGCGCGGTCCTCATAGCGGAGCAGCGGCGGCAGGCTGTATGTGCGGAAGTCCTGGAGCAACCGTCGCTTGAGGTCGTCCGCGACGCGGTCGTCCTCGGGTGGCTTGCGACCGCGGGTGAAGGACGGCGCGAGGAGCGCGCCGACATCGACGCGCTGGCCCCGCTCGCGAAGCCGGCGGCGCACCAGCGGTCCCACGATGTCGCGCAGGAGCCACGCCTCGCGCGCGAACTCCGAGAAGCGCCGTTCACGCAGGAGCTGGCGCAGCAGCACATATGGATAGTGGTCGTAGCCGGCGAGCAGCTCATCCCCCGCCTGTCCGTCGAGCGTCACAGTGACCTGCCTGCGCGCCAGCCGCATCACCATCCACATGGCGAACGGCGCCGACGAGACCATCGGCTCCTCCATGTGCCAGACCCACGCCTCGAGCTCGCGGATGAAGTCCTGGTCGGTCGGTTGCACCGTGCTCGTGTCCGCGCCGGTGACGTCGAGCACGCTCTTGATGTAGCGGCTCTCATCGATGCGGTCTCCCGGAAACACCGCGGAGAACGTCTTGAGCCGGTCGCCGAGCGACTCCGTGTCGGGGACATGGTCGTGGAGCTGACGCGCCATGACGGTGCAGATCGACGACGAGTCGAGCCCACCGCTCAGGCAGATGCCGACCGGCACGTCGGCGACGAGCCGGCGCTGCACCGCGCGCTCGAACATGGCGCGGAACGTCGCCGGACTCGCGTCGCCGTCCTCGGAGAGGCGCGGGGTCCAGTAGGTCGTCTCCGAGATGGCGCCGCCCTCGACAACCGCGAACGCGGCCGCGGGCACCTGGCGGATGCCACGGAAGAACGTGCCGTCGTTGTGGTCGAAGAGCCCGAAGCGAAGGTATTCATACATCTGCTGCTCGTCGACCTCACGCGGGAACGTCTCGTCCTGCAGGATCGCCTTGATCTCCGACGCGAAGACGACGCGGCCGTGATGGCGCGCGTAGAAGAGCGGCTTGATGCCGAAGTGATCACGCGCGAGCACGAGCTTCGGGGAGGCCGACCGCTCGTCGAGGATCGCAAGCCCCCACATGCCGTTGAAACGGCGGAAGCAGTCAGTGCCCCACTGCGCGTATGCGTGGAGCACCACCTCGGTGTCGGAGTTTGTGTGAAAGGTGTGTCCGAGCGGTTCCAGCTCCGCGCGCAGCTCACGGAAGTTGTAGACCTCGCCGTTGTAGACGATCTGCAGACGGCCGCCGTCCATCGACATCGGCTGGGCGCCGTGCTCGAGATCGATGATGCTGAGGCGGCGAAAGCCGAGCGAGGCGACCGGGCCCTCGAAGTGCCCGTCGTCGTCCGGCCCGCGGTGCCGCAGCGACACGGTCATGGCCGCCAGGAGCGCGCTGTCCGGCGGTCCCCAGAAACCGGCGATCCCGCACATGTCAGTGCCTCGCCGGCGTCACGTGGAAGGGATGCATGACCAGGGCAACGGTACGACAGCCTCCGCGGTCACGGACCGCCGACCCCGCGTGGTTCTGTGAACCGGCCTCTAGAAGTCCATGTCGTCGTCGTCCATGCCACCCATGCCACCCATGCCGCCGCCGTGGGAATGGCCGCCGCCGGGCGCGCCCTCCTCCCGCTCGGGGGCATCCGCGATCAGCGCGTCGGTGCTGAGCACGATGGTGGCGATGGAGACCGCATTGGTCAACGCCGAGATGACGACCTTGGTCGGATCGATGACGCCGTGCTCGATGAGGTTTCCGTACGTCTCGGTCAGGGCATCGAATCCGTCGTCACCCTTCGCTTCGACGACATCGTTGACCACGACCTGGCCTTCGAGACCGGCATTACTGGCGATGATCCGCAACGGCTCGCGCAGCGCGCGGGCCACGATGTCCGCACCGACCCGCTCCGTGCCCTCGAGCTTCAGCGCCTCGATGGCGGGGATGGCCCGCAGCAGCGCCACGCCGCCACCGACCACGACGCCGTCCTCGATCGCGGCGCGCGTCGCAGCGAGCGCATCCTCGACGCGGGACTTGCGCTCCTTCATCTCCACTTCCGTGGAGGCGCCGACCTTCACGACGGCGACACCACCGGTGAGCCGGGCCAGACGCTCCTGGAGCTTCTCGCGATCCCAGTCGGAGGTCGTCTCCTCCATCTGCTGGCGGATCTCCGCGCAGCGTCCCTCGATCGCAGCCTTGCTGCCGCCTCCCCGCACGATCGTCGTGTCGTCCTTCGTGACCGTGATCCGGCCGGCGACGCCGAGGTGCTCGTCGCGCACGGCGTCGAGGCGCAGGCCGGTCTTCTCGCTGATGACCGTCGCGCCGGTCAGCACCGCGAGGTCCTGGAGCATCGCGTCTCGACGCTCGCCGAACGCGGGAGCCTTGACGGCCATCGCGCTGAACGTTCCACGCGCGCGGTTCACGACCAGGGTCGCGAGCGCCTCCGCCTGGATGTCCTCGGCGATGATGAGGAGCGGACGCCCCGCGCGCATCACCAGCTCGAGGCTGGGCAGCAGGTCGGGGACCGACGAGATCTTGGCATCCGTGACCAGAATTCGCGCGTCGGACAGGACCGACTCCATGTTCTGCGTGTCGGTGACCAGGTGCGCCGATATGTAACCGCGATCGAACTGCATTCCCTCGACGACCTCGACCTCGGTGTCGATGCCGGTGCCGTCCTCGACGGAGACGACACCTTCCTTGCCCACCTTGTCGAAGGCGTCGGCGATCATGGCGCCGATCGTCTCGTCGCCGGAGCTGATCGTGGCCACGCGGCGGATGTCGTCGCCGCCGTGGATGGGATGCGATCTCGAGCGGATGGAGGCGATGGCGGCGTCGCACGCGGCCGTCATCCCGCGCCTGAGCTCGCTCGGCGGAGCGCCCGCCGCGAGGTTGCGCAGTCCCTCATCGAGCATCGCGCGCGCCAGCACGGTCGCGGTCGTCGTGCCGTCGCCCGCGACGTCGTTGGTCTTGATCGCCACTTCCTTGAGCAGCTGCGCGCCCATGTTCTCGAAGTGATCCTCGAGCTCAATCTCGCGCGCGATCGTCACACCGTCATTGCTGATCAGTGGCGGACCGAACTTCTTGTCCAGGACGACCGTTCGGCCGCGCGGACCGAGCGTCACGGCGACGGTGTCGGCGACAAGTGCGGCGCCGCGTGCGAGCGCGGCTCGCGCGGGCCCCTCAAAGCGAAGCTGCTTGGCGGGCATGTTCCCTGCCTAGCTCTTGTTGCCGTTCTTCTCGACGACCGCGAGGATGTCCTTCTCGCCCAGGATCAGGTACTCGACATCGTCGATCTTGACCTCGCTGCCCGCGTACTTCGCGTACATGACGCGGTCGCCGACCTTGACGTCGAGGGCGACGCGCACGCCGGTCTGCTCATTGTAGCGACCGTTGCCGACTGCCTCGACGATGCCTTCCTGGGGCTTCTCCTTGATGGTGTCAGGGAGCACGATGCCGCTCTTGGTCATCTCGTCACGCTCGACGGGTTTGATGACGACGCGATCTGCGAGGGGACGAAGGTTGAGGGACACGGAAGACCTCCTGGGCTTGTTAGCACTCTTAGTAGGTGACTGCTAACACTCTAACGAACCGAGTGCCAATCGCGCAAGCCCGGCGCCCTGGGCGGCTGCCGGCGTCAGACGGCGGCGGCGGAGGCCGGCGGACGGGGCGCCGGGCGCCGGCTCGGTCGGAGGAAGAGGGTGAGGCCGACGGCGAGGAAGGCGGCCCAGATGACCGCCTGCAGCGCGGTCGGCGCCGCGCTGTACCCGATCAGGCCGTGGAGCACATCCCCGACGCCGGTATCGTCCGGGAGGCTCCCGCTGACGTTGAAGAGGGTCATCGACCCGCCGGGGAGGACGCCGAGCCCCTGCAGGTTCTGGACGCCATCCGCGAGCAGGCCGGCCGCGACGATCATGAGCAGACTGCCGACGACGGCGAAGAAACGGCCGAGGTTGATCCGCACGCCGACGCGATACGTCGAGTAGCTGACCCCGAGCGCGATCGCGAGTCCGATGACCGCGCCGATCACGAGCTGGAGCGGCGCACTCTGATGCGCGTTCGCGAGCTGGAGCGGCGAGCTCTGATATGCGATCGCGAGCAGGAAGATGACCGTCTCGACGGCTTCGCGACCGACGGTCACGAACGCGATGACGCCGAGCGCGATCCCCGAGCCGCCGGCGTCGGAGATCTTCTCCCGCAGTTCCCTGGCGAGCTTCCTGCTGTGCCTGCGCATCCAGAAGGTCATGTAGGTGAGGACGGTGACCGCGACCGCGAAGACGCCGGTCTCGAACCACGTCTGCGCGTTCGATCCGATGAACGCATCGCGCGTGACGACCCAGAGCAGAACGCCTGCTGCCGAAGCCAGCACGACCGCGAGCCCCGCACCGGCGAAGACGTAGCGGAACAGATCGCGCCTGCCTGCGGATGCCAGGTACGTCAGGAGGATCGAGCAGATCAACGTCCCTTCGAGTCCCTCGCGGGCGAAGATCAGCAGGCTCCCGAACATGTCTCCCGGCCTCCGCGAAGTGTCGCCGACGTCACTGCCGAGTTTAGGTTAGCCTAAGCTAACGACCGGCAGGAGCCTCCACCCAGACGGCGCGCGCGGTGCCCGGGTCGACGGTCGTTGCATCGCTCTCTCCGGCCCGGAGTGTCCACCCACCCGCGGCGCGAGTGACGACTCGAATCGCGACCCCGGGGATGATCCCCCGCTCATCCAGGATCCGCAACAGCTGCGGTGCTTCGTGCTCGGCCACCTCCGAGATGCGAGCGACCGTCGCGCTCTCGCCGTCCGCAAGGTCCACGAGCCGGATGAGGCCGCGTCCGGGAGGCGGATTCCGACCGGGGATCAGGTTGCCGTGTGGGCACGTGTTCGGATGACCGAGCTGTTGATCGAGGCGGTCGAGCACAGTCGGGGACACGCCGTGGGTGAGCGTCTGCGCCTCGAGGTCGGCCGCCGCCCAGTCGAGGCCGAGGACGTCGGTCAACCAGCGCTCCACGATGCGATGCCGGCGCACGATCGTCGCGGCGGCATCCGCGCCGGAGTCGGTGAGCTCCACCGAGCGGTCGTCGGCGATCCGGATGAGGCCGTCGCGGGCCAGGCGCTGCAGTGACACGGTGACCGTCGGGGCACTGACCCCGAGCCATTCGGCCAGGCGCCCGGGGCGGACGACCTCGCCCTCGTGCTCGATGTAGTAGATGGCCTCGAGGTAGCGCTCGGATGTTTCCGAGCGCTGTGCGTGCGAATCCTCAGTGCTCACACCGGCGGACACTACGCGCACTCCGCAAGCGAAGGGTCGACGTCGAAGCCGGCCGCGTCGGGGCCGTGGACGGCGAGGCGATGCCAGCCCGCCGCGGCGATCATCGCTGCGTTGTCGGTGCAGAGATCGAACGGTGGGATCACGACCCGCAGTCCGCTGAAGCGCTCCGTCACCGCCTCGCGCAACGCCCGATTCGCGGCGACACCGCCGACCACCGCGACAGTGGTCACGCCACATCGATCTGCTGCGGCGGCGAGGCCCGACACCAGTTGATCGACGGCGGCCACCTGGAAGCTCGCCGCGAGGTCGGCAACGACTTGCGAATCCTTCGGCACTCCCGCCGGGGTCAGCGCCTCCTGACCCAGGTCGCGAACCATGTACCGAACAGCCGTCTTCAGGCCGCTGAACGAGAAGGCTCCATCGAGGCGCGTCCTCGGCAGCGGGAAGCGCTTGGGATCACCGCTGACCGCCGTACGCTGGATCGCTGGGCCGCCGGGGTACTCGAGCCCGATCAGCCGCGCCACCTTGTCGAACGCCTCTCCCGCAGCGTCATCGCGGGTCGCCGAAAGCCGCTCGGCCACGCCGTGGTCGCGGAGGACGACACATTCGGTGTGCCCGCCACTGACAAGCAGTGCGAGGTACGGCGGCTCGAGATCGCGATCGGCGAGCCAGGCGCTGTACACGTGGCCCGCGAGATGGGACACCCCGACGATCGGGAGCCCCCGGGCAAGCGCGGCACCGGTCGCGTACATCGTGCCGACGATGAGACAGCCGGCGAGGCCGGGGCCGCGAGTCACCGCGACCGCGTCGATGGCGTCCCACCCTCCCGGGATCGGTGCGAGCGCTGCCTCGACAACGGTCGAGAGCCCCTCGAGGTGCGCCCGCGCCGCGAGCTCGGGCACGACACCGCCGTGGGCCGCGTGCAGCGCAATCTGCGACGACACCACCGAGGAGCGCACCTCGCGTCCGTCGGCGAGCACCGCCGCGGCGGTCTCGTCGCAGGAGGTCTCGATGGCGAGGAGATTCAGGCGGACGGGTACTCCATCGACGGCCCGCCGCCGACACCCGCAACGTCGATACCGCTCAGGATCGCGTTGAACCCGCGCTTGAACCCGGGTGCGTGGATGCTGTCGCTCCACATGATCACCGCGTCCTCACCGTTGTCCGTGTAATACCCCCGGCGGCGTCCAATCGCCTTGAAACCGAAGCGCTCATAGAGACGGATGGCGTGGTCGTTGCTGTCACGCACCTCGAGGGTGATCCAGCGCGCGCCGAGTGCGTAGGCGCGCTGGATGAGTGCGGCGAAGAGGACGGTGCCATATCCCTTGGAGTGGTCGCCTGCACGCACGCCGATCGTCGTGATGTGCGCTTCCAGCGCGACTCGCCAGAGACCCGCGTATCCGACCAGCTCACCGTCCTGGCGGAGCACGATGTACGACGCCTGACGGTTCTGCGACAGCTCGCTTGCGTACGCGTTCTTCGGCCACGGCGACGAGAAGACCTGACGCTCGATGGCCTGCACGGCAGCAATGTCCTCGTAGCGCATCGGTTCGACAGAGAGCCGAGGGACGACCTGCATGAACACCCTGAATGAGGCGTGGTGTCTGGTCTTCGCATCATAACCGTGGCGTTGGGAAAGGGCGGGCGTCCCATGACGGATGTCATCTCTCGTTGCTGACCGGTAGCACTACCGTCGCGACCCCGCTCGCCCCAGGCGCCCCGGATACCTGCGCCGGGCGATGGAGGCCGGCGCGACGGGATTCGTGGTGAAAGACGGACC
Source organism: Candidatus Dormiibacterota bacterium (assembly GCA_049582105.1). GTDB lineage: Bacteria > Chloroflexota > Dormibacteria > Aeolococcales > Aeolococcaceae > Palsa-851. The sequence goes on from JBAUTG010000092.1 coordinate 10,148, forward strand.
CGCCGATCAACTTGCGGTGTCGATCCGCCGCGCTCAGTGACGGGTCGAATCCGCTCACTCCGCGTGAGCGCGACGTCCTCCGTGCGGCAGCAGCGGGTGCCGCGATTGCGAGCATCGCCACAACGCTGTTCCTGTCCGAAGGGACGGTGCGCAACTATCTCTCATCGGCGATCCAGAAGACGGGAGCGCGCAACCGCATCGAGGCGGTGCGGACCGCCGAGCAGCACGGCTGGTTGTAGCCGCATCACGGAGCGCGACGTCAGTCGACGTACATGGCCGTCAATCCCACGGGATCCAATGGGGGCCGCGACACGGCGCGCACGACCGACGCCGCGAGCGCGAGCACGGGATCGACCGCGACCAGCCCCTCGAGTGCAATGGGCTCGGTGCTCGCCACGGGTTGTCCATCCGGGTCGAAGGCGGCGCCCATGATCCGCTGCGGATTCCCCGGGTCCGACTTCCGCGCGACGTAGAGCGCACCACGGCCCGCATCGGCAACCACCCACGCGCCTGGACCCAGTTCCGGCATGGGCGCGCTGGCAGTCACCTCGAGTGAGACGACGCCGTGGAGCGGGAGTCCCAGCGCCTGCGCGACGCCGAGCGCTGCCGCCATGCCGGCCCGGACCCCGGTGTACGTGCCCGGCCCGGTGACGACGACGACGGCGCGCCTCACCATGGACAGCATCGGAGTCATCGCCCGGGGCAGCAGGGCCCCGACCGATTGACCCTGCAAGGCGACACCCTGGATCAGCTCCCCGTCCGCCGTCGCGAGCACGACCACGACTCGCGAACGCGACGCTGTGTCGATTGCGAGCACGCTCACCGCTCGTCCGCCCTGCTCCAGGCATTGAGGAGTCGCGCGGGTGCGTCAGGCGGCGGCGTGAACACTCTCGAGCCGCCTTCCTCGATGTCGACCCTGATGCTCACCTGCGCCCTCCCGACGAGGTCGGCATGCTCACCCCATTCGACGACGACGACCCCACCCGAGGCGAGCATCTCGTCGACGTCGAGCAGGCGGATGTCCGCGTTCGGACCGAGCCGGTAGAGGTCGATGTGATGCAACACCTTCGCGCGGGCCCGATAGACGTGGTGGAGAACGAAGGTGGGGCTCCGAACGAGCGCGGGATCGATGCCCATCCCTCTGGCGATGCCGCGAACCAGGACTGTCTTCCCCGCACCAAGCTCCCCGATGAGCAGGATCAGGTCACCCGGCTCGACTCGCGCGCCGATGCGCTCCCCGAGCGCGAGGGTGTCCAACTCCGTCGCGCACCGCGACGCGGGCCCGAGACGCGTCACGCGAAGTGCCGCGAGCTCGTGTGGGGGGTCGGCACCGGAGCACCGTCCTCGCGGTCGAGGACGGTAACGCCCGATCCGTCGCCGAGGCGGCCCACCACGGTCAGCGCCTCGAGCCCGGACGGCCAGCTTTCGAGAAGCGGGGTGACGCGCGCAGCCGGAACGGTCACCACGAGCTCGAAATCCTCGCCACCCCCGAGCGCGAGATCAGGCCATGCGGCCCCGAAGTCGGTCACGAGCGCGGGATCGACCGGAACGTGGTCGAGCCAGATCTCGGCCCGGCATCCCGACATCTCAGTGATCCGCTCCAGCTCGATGATCAATCCGTCGCTGATGTCCCCGCCGCAACGCACCCCGGCGGCCACGAGCTGCAGGCCTTCGGCGATCCGAGCGCTGGGCGCAAGCTGGGCTGCGACCCATGATCGCTCCTGATCGGAGAGGTCGTCGCCGCCGTCCAGGAGGAGCCGAAGCCCGGCGGCCGCCCTCCCGAGACGCCCGGTCACGAGCACGACATCACCGGCGGCGCCGTGATCGCGCCGGAGCGCCGCATCCGGACGGACGGTGCCGCCGACCGAGACGTCGATGACGAGCGGGCCGTCGATGGCGCTGACATCGCCACCGGCGACCACGCAGCCGGCTGAGGCGGCCGCGGCACACAGACCCCGCTGGATCTCCATCACGTCCTCGGCGTCGGTGCTCGCAGGGGCGCACAGGGTCGCGGCACACCAGGCGGGGCGGGCGCCCATGCCGGCGACGTCCGACAGCGCGACCGCGAGCGCCCGCATCCCGAGTTGACGTGGCGTGATCCACGAACGCTGGAAATCCACCCCCTCCACGACCGCGTCCTGGCTGATCGCCACGTGGGTACCCGGTTCCGGCGTCCAGAGGGCCGCATCGTCACCGCTGCCGAGCGCGAAGCTCGGAGAGGCGGTCCGTGCGATCTCGGCGAGCGCCTTGAGCAGCTCGCCTTCGCCCAGGTCCGAGAGGGTCGGGCCCCCCATGTCAAAGGTCCGTTCCGGCATCCGTTCAGCCTCCAACGTCACACGTCCGCAATATACGTACCCTGCCGCCGGGGTACCTTTGCCGCTGCGGCCTGGTTGCACTCGGTCTACCCAGCCCGGTAAGGTGCCGCCTGGGGAACGTGTCGGCTGGTGCTCGTGCAGGGTGTCGGTCGGCGCAGAAAGGAAACGGAGGACACCCATTTTGACGTTGAGCCGGAAGGTGGCACTGACCATCGCAGGTGTCATCACCCTTCTGGCCACCGGACTCGGAACCATCCCGAACAGTCAGGCAAACGGCACCACGCAGGCGCCGAACTCTGCCATCGCAGCGCTTGAGCAGAAGCGCGCGGCACTCATCGCAGAGCTCGCCGCGATGCAGCCCAACCTGAGAGCGGCGGGTGGTTCGTTGGGTTCGGCGGAGGCGTTGTTCAACGCCCAGCAGACGAAGGTTCTGAATGAGCGCAAGCAGCTCGATCACCTGAACGCGACCCTGCTGTCGCTGAGCAGCCAGCTCACAAGCAACGATGCGACGGTCGCGCAGGACAAGACGCAGCTGGCTGCAATCACCCGGGCGACGTACGAGAACAGCGGCGGCGACCAGGTCCTTGCCGCGGTGCTCGCGGCGCCGTCGTTCAACCAGGCGATGGACGAGCTGAAATCCGCGAACCAGGTGACCCAACAGGTGCTCGCGCTCGTCGAGCGGCTCGCGAATGCGAACCGGGCAATCACCGCCGAGCAGACGAACATCCGCCGCGACGTCGCGCAGGCGGGTGCACTGGAGGGGGCGCTCGCGGCGCAGAGCAATCAGTTGCTCGTCGTTCTCGAGAACCGCAACACGGTCTTCTCCGGGCTCAGTGGACCGGCGCGCCACATCGCAGCCGAGATCGCGAACATCGACAACCAGATCGCATACATCGAAGCAGGCCCGCACGTCGGCAATGCGCCGTGCGGTGATCACTTCGCGTACGGGTTCTGCACGTACTACGTCGCGACCCGCCGTTGCGTCCCGTGGCTCGGCAACGCACGCGACTGGTACGTCGCCGCGGCCGCGATGGGATACAGGGAAGGGTCGATGCCGGTCGCGGGAGCGATCGTCGTCTTCAGACCCGGCATCGACGGGACCAGCTCGCTCGGCCACGTCGCATACGTCGAGGCGGTCGGTCCGGCCGCCGGGATCCCGGCCGGCGCCTTCAAGCTGTCAGAGATGAACTTCGCCGGTTGGAACAGGGTCGACTACCGCGTCCTCAGCGACACCGACGGGTCGATCGAAGGGTTCATCTACGGGCATTAGCCGCCTCGAGGGCCTGCCGGAGCAGCTCCTGGGCAGCCGGCAAGGTGTCAAGCAGATCCGAGGCCAGCGCGCCCGCGCGGCCGCGCCGGTTCTGCACCATCAGGCCGGCCTGAGCGTGCACGGTGACGCCGGCCACGGCGGCGTTCCGCGCGCTGAGGCCCTGAGCGAGCAACGACCCGATGACGCCTGCCAGCACGTCGCCGGTCCCGCCCGTGGCAAGCGCCACGATGTGGTGGCGATCGATGTGTGTGGGCTCGCCGGAGGCTGCCACCACCGTCTCAGCCCCCTTCAGCACGACCACGACTCCGTACCGGTTCGCGTAACTCTCGGCGATCGCGAGGCGATCCGCCTGCACTGCCTTGGTATCCGTCCCGGCGAGCCGGGCCATCTCCGCGGGGTGCGGGGTGATGACGACGCTCTCCTCGCAATTCTTCCAGTCAAACCCCGACGCAGCGACGATGTTCAACGCGTCGGCGTCGACGACGGTCCGACACGGGAGGCCGACGAGCAGTTCGATGAGTGCGCTCACTGTCTCGCGTCCGCGACCGAGTCCTGGCCCGATGACCAGCGCGTCAGCACCCTTCAGCCGTTCACGGATGGTGGGAAGTGCATCCGGATGCAAGACGCCGGTACCCGCGTCAGGGAGCGGCGTCGGCATCACCTCGAGACACCCGGCCGCCACGATGGCGTGGATCGACTCCGGCACGCAAACCTCGACGAGTCCGGCGCCGCCACGCGCCGCGCCCATCGCGGCGAGACGCGGTGCTCCGGTGAAGTCCTTCGATCCCGCGACCACGACGACACGACCGAACATGCCCTTGTTGGCGTCGTCCGGCCGGGGCGCGAGCACGAGTCCTTCCGGAGCGTCCGGGAGCGGGTGCCTCCGGCCACCCACTCGGTTGACGGCAACGGCGATGGCGAGGCCGCCATCGTGAGTCAGCGACAGCGCGATATCGGTCGGCTCGCCGCGAACGTGCACCTGGGGGGCTCCACCACGGCGGCGGACCACCTCGATGTCCCTGTACGTCGGGATGCGCTCGCCCATGGAACCGTAGAGTTTCTTGACCGCTTCCTTGGCGGCCCACCTGCTCGCCCATCGCTCGGGCTTCGCGGCAGCGTACCGCTGCTCACCGTCGGTGTAGATCTTCTGCGCGAACTGCGGATGGCGCCGCAGCGCGGCCGCGACGCGGTCCACCACGGTCACGTCGACCCCCACGACCATCGTCATACGACGGCTATTCCACCGTCACCGATTTCGCGAGGTTGCGCGGCTGATCCACGTCGCAGCCGCGCTGCACCGCAACGTGATACGCGAACAGCTGCAAGGGGATCACGTTGATGAGCGGAGACAACACCTCGGAGCACGCGGGAACGGGAATCGTGCTTGCGAAGCCGGAGTCGAACGGATCCTCACCCTCGGTGACGAGCGCGATGACCGGCGCGTCGCGGGAGTGCACCTCCTGCACGTTGCTCACCATCTTCGGCAGCGTTGCGGAGCGGGTCGCGATCGCGACCACGGGCACCTCGGGGTCGAGCAGCGCGATCGGACCGTGCTTGAGCTCGCCCGCCGCGTATCCCTCCGCGTGCACGTACGAGACCTCCTTGAGCTTGAGCGCCCCCTCCATCGCGATCGGGAAGTTGATGCCGCGACCGATGTAGAGCGCGCTCCGCGCGTGCGCGAAACGCTGTCCCAGGTCGACGAGCATCGGCTCGAGCTCGAGGGTTCGGGTGAGCAGCTCGGGAATGTGCTGCAGCTCGGCAACCAGCCGCTGATGCTCCGCGACATCGAGCGTGCCACGGACGTCGCCCAACCGCAGTGCGAGCAGAAGCCCGCACACCATCTGGGTCATGAAGGTCTTCGTGCCCGCGACGGATATCTCCGGTCCCGCCTGCATGTACAGCGCTCCATCCGCCTCGAGTGACAGCGCGCTGCCGACGACATTGGTGATCGCGATCACCTGCGCGCCCGCATGATGTGCCTGGCGTACGGCGGCGAGCGTGTCAGCGGTCTCACCCGACTGCGAGACCGCGATGACCAGCGAGTGCTCGTCGACGAGCGCCTCACCGTAGCGGAATTCGCTTGCCGCCTCGACCTTGCACCGAACCTTCGCCAGATGCTCGATCGCGTACCCCGCGACCATTGCCGCATACCAGGCGGTGCCGCACGCGACGAGCACGACTTCGCGCACCGCGTCGAGGCGGCCCAGGTCGAGACCGAGCTCCGGCAGCACGACCATGCCGAGGTCGTCGATCCTTCCACGGAGCGCGTTCCGGACCGCCTCCGGCTGCTCGTGAATCTCCTTGAGCAGAAAGTGGGGATACCCGTTCTTCTGCGCCTGCTCCGCCTCCCAGTCGACGGTGACGACACGTGCCTCGACGGCGGTGCCGTCGAGTTGCACCACGCTGATGCCATCCGGTGTCGCGGTGACGATCTCGCCTTCGCCGAGCAGCGCGATTCGCTTCGTGTACGGAATCAATGCAGTGATGTCACTGCTCACGAATACCTCGCCGCGACCGAGTCCCACGACGAGCGGCGCATTCACGCGCGCGCCGACGACGCGGTCCGGTTGGTCGGCGGAGATCACCACCAGCGCGCATGCGCCCTCCATGCGGTTGAGCGCGATGCGCACAGCCGCTGCGAGATCACCGTGGAAGTTGTCCTCGATGAGGTGGGGCACCACCTCGGTGTCGGTCTCGCTCAGAAACTCGTGACCGCGCGCCATGAGCTCGGCGCGCAGCTCCCGATAGTTCTCGACGATCCCGTTGTGGATGACATGGATGCGCCCGGTGCAGTCCTGATGCGGATGCGCATTCTCGACAGACGGACGGCCGTGCGTTGCCCACCGCGTGTGCCCGATGCCGACCGTGCCGGTCGGCTGGCCCCCTGCCTCGACCTGACGGGCGAGATCGTCGACCTTGTGGGTGTTGCGCACCGTCGTGACCTCACCCGACGCGTCGATGATCGCGATCCCGGCCGAGTCATAGCCGCGATACTCGAGCCGCCGAAGGCTGTCGAGCAGGATCGGAGCTGCGGGGCGGGGGCCGGCGTAGCCGATGATGCCGCACATAGGACCTCTCTGGAACGGTCGCGAGTGGCCCGGGTTACGGCCCGGGCGTCGGTGAGGGCGTGGGTGTCGGGGTCGGCGGGGTCGGCAGGGCGGCCACGTCGATGGTCATGATCACCTTGGTCGGCACGACCGTCACCCCGGCCGGGGGCGCCAGCGCGACGGTGATCGTGTAGGTGCCAACCACGCCGTTCAGGAAGATCGACGCCGTCTGAATCGAATCGAGTCCGTTCAACAGGTCCTGCGGCCCGGTGATGATGACCGTCTGCGGGTTGGACGAGATGCCGACCAGGTAGTGTCCCTGCGAGGGCGACCCGATCGTGCGCGGCATGACCGCAACGGTTCGCGACGTCACGTCCGCTTCGATGGCGATGCTGACGCTCACGTCGGTGTGATCGATCCCCACGTTGTTGAGGCGGTTGCCCTTCGAGTCGTACGCGAGCACACGGAGATCCGCCTGGAAGTTCGCCTTCTGTGTGCTGAGATCGACGGTCACGCGCGCCTGCACGCCGGCCAGCTCATGCTCGGGTCCGTCGATCGCCACCGTCGACGGCGTCGCCTGCTCCGCGCCCGGGCGGTACCCCACCGGCGGCGGTCTGGTCACCACGATCGTCACCGGGACGGAGACGGAGACGAACGCGTCGAGATCGACCTGGATCCGAGTCGGTGGGTCGATCAACTCGATGTTCGGATCGGTGTTCACGATGGTGATCGGGATGAAGTAGGTACCTGCGCGATCGACTGCAGCCCAGTCGACGCTGACGCTGATCACCCCGGGATTGAGCGCGGCGAGCGTGTTCTGGTCGCCACCGATGCGCACCAGCAGGTTCTGCACGGGGTGCACGAGGACGAATGCCGACGGGATGGTTGCGGCGCTCTGCGGCACCGGCACCTGGATCACCTTCGTCTCCGGCGGGTTGCCCGCGTAGACCACACCGACCCAGGTCACCAAGGCGATGAGAAAACAGCCCACCTTGAGCCGCAGGTTGCGGCGGATGAACCCTGGGAGCGTCACGGGTGCGAGCGGCGCCCCAGCGTGCGCAGCGTGCTGACACGCGACAGCGGACGGAGCATGCCGGTACGCCCTTGTCCGCCCTCTTTGGCGAGCAGCGTCACGAGCATCTCATGCAACTTCGCCTGGTCGAGCCCTCGATAGATCTTCCCGTCATGCGCGACGCTGATGAGCCCGGTCTCCTCGCTGACGATGAGCACCACGGCATCGCTCTGCATGGTGAGTCCGAGCGCGGCGCGATGACGCGTGCCCATGCGACCGACACCCGGCAGAGTCTCTGCGAGCGGGAGCACGCACCCGGCCGCGACGAGCCGGTTCTCGCGAATGATCACCGCGCCGTCATGGAGCGGTGAGCCAGGGATGAAGATCGTGGCGAGCATCTCCGCGGTCACCTCACCGTTGATGTGCACGCCGGTTGCCGCGAGGTTCTCGAGGCCGGTGCCGCGCTCGAAGACGATGAGCGCGCCCACCTTGCGCTCGGCAAGCGAACCGGCGGCGCGCAACACCTCATCGACGATGCGCGCATATGACAGCTCGGTGTGGCGTCCGAGCAGGGTTCGCACCGTCCCGAGCCTGCCGACCTGGTCGAGCGCGCGGCGCAACTCCGGTTGGAACAGGACGATCGCGGCGATGACGATCGCCTGCGTCCCGTTGCTGAAGATGAACTCCAGCAAGCGGAGATGGAGGAACTGCGCCGCCCATCCGACGATGAAGATGACACCGAGGCCGAGCAACAGCTGCACCGCCTGCGTGCCCCGGATGAGCTTGAGCAGCTGATACAGCAGGATCGCGACGACGAGCACGTCGAGCCCGTCTCGCCAGCTCAGGCTCTGCAGGAAGAAATGCGCGTTGCGCAGCAGGTCGCTCACGCCGCCACTCCGACTCCGTCATCGCCGTAGATGAGCGCGAGCAGTGCCTGCTGCACCCAGAGACGGTTCTCAGCCTGCTCGAACACGATGGAGTGCGGGCCGTCGATCACCGAGTCGGTGATCTCCTCGCCTCGGTGCGCCGGCAGGCAGTGCATCACCTTGACACCGGGGGGAGCGAGTGCGACGAGCGCGTCGTTCACCTGCAGGCGCGCAAAGTCCTCGCGGCGTTGCTGCTGCTCGGTTTCCTGGCCCATGCTCGTCCAGACGTCCGTGTAGATGACGTCCGCATCGCGCAGCGCCGGAGCGGCCTCGTGCCCGATGTCGAAGCCCGTGCCGGGATCGCGCAGCGTCGCCGCCCGCTGCAGCACCGCCGCAGGCGGCTCGTACCCCGGCGGGCAGACGACGCGGAGGTTGACACGGAGGCGCGCGGCCGCGTAGATCCACGAGGTGCAGACGTTGTTGCCATCGCCGATGTACGCGACGGTCGCTCCGTCGAGCCGGCCCGCAACCGATCGCAAGGTCATGCAATCGGCGAGCACCTGGCATGGATGCTCGGAGTCCGTCAGGGCGTTGATGACCGGTGAGCTCGCCGCGCCCGCGATGGTGACGAGGTCGCGGTGTGAGACCAGGCGGGCGACGATGCCGTCGGCGTAGCCGTCGAGGATGCGGCTGATGTCGGCCGCCGACTCGCGCTCGCCGAGCTGCACCTCGGGGTTGAAGAGCGCGATCGGATGGCCACCGAGGCGATGGATGGCGACCTCGAAGGACACGCGCGTGCGGTTGCTGGGCCGCTGGAAGATGAGCGCGAGCGAGCGGCCCGCGAGCGGGCGGCCGAGATCGCGCCCGGCCTGGGCCGCGTCGGCAAGGTCGAGGACGTCGATGATCTCGTCGGTGCTGAGGTCCGCGATGCTGAGCAGATCGCGGCCGGCGAGCGATGCACTCATCCAGCTCATATGGTTGCACCGCGACGGCGATCGCGCGCCCCGGCCCGAAATCGTCATGATCCTGTACGCAGGCGATACCGTGCGCCGCGTGGATATCGCGGTCGTCGTCAACGGCGGGGTGACCGAGACCCTGCAGTCGACTCCCCTGCTCCGCACCCTGCGCGCCGGGTTTCCCTCGGCTCGCATCTCGCTCGTCTGTCCTTCATCGGCGGCCGACCTCGCCGACGGCATCCCGCCGGTCGACCAGGTCATCCCCCTGACGCAGCTTCGGGGCAACCGGAGCGGCGGTGTCCAGCTGTGGCTCACGCTCCGGGGACTCCGGCTCGACGCGGTGTTCCTGTGCACCTCCGGCGCGCTTCCGGCGGCGTCCGCGTACTTCGCCGGGGTATCGCAGCGCAGCGGTGTGGGAGGCGGGGCGCGGAGCCTGCTCCTCACGGGTCGAGTGCGGCCAGGGAGATCGGAGAACCGGGCGCAGACGTGGCTGCGCCTGGCCCAGGTCGCCGGAGTCCACCAGGAGCTTCACAGTCCGGTCTTCGAGCCCGGACCGGACGCACGGCGGCGCGCCGAGCAGGTCCTCCACAGCACCGGACTCGCGGACGGCCGGCTCCTCGTGGCCATCGCGCCGGGCTCGGGCTACGCGGACAGTCACGGCGCACCGGCCGCGACGACGACTTGGGATCCGGAGCGGTGGGCACACCTCGCCAACCAGCTGGCCCAGCGTCACGGCGCCGGGATCCTGCTCGTCGGCTCACCCCAGGATCGATACGCCGCGGAGCGGACGAAGATGGACCTCCGGGCCGATGCCACAGACCTCATCGGCGAGATCGATCTCCCGACGCTTGCCGGCGTTCTCGCGCGTTGCGATCTCCTCATCTGCACCGACACGCCGCTGCTCCAGCTCGCGGCAGCCATGGGGACGCCGACCGTCGGTCTGTTCGGTCCGACCGACGGAACCCGCGGCGGCGCGTACGGCCGCGCGCACAGGGTCGTCCAGGCCCTGACACCCCCGCACTACGAGAACAGCCCGCAGGGAGAGGCCACCATGGACCAGATCCGGGTCGAGGATGTGCTCGCCGGGATCGAGGCGACTCTTTAGGCCCGCGGCCGCAGCGCCCGCTGATCAGCGGATGTACATGAGCGCGCGCTTGAGGACATCGAGGTTGTCGAGCGCGTAGCCCGTCCCGCGCACCGCGCAGAGCTGGGGCTGGCTGTCCCGGTGGACCTCGAAGCCCGTCGCTGCGGCGATGGCGCCATCGAGCCCTTCGAGCCGGGCTCCGCCCCCGCAGAGGACGATCCCCTCGCGCCTGATATCCCCGATCAGCCGTTGTGGGGTATCCGTGACGACCGCCTCGAGCGCCGCAAGGATTGGGTGGACATGGCCGTCGAGGCAATCGCCGAGCTCGGTCGAGGTGATCGTGATCCGCTGGTCCCTGCCGTCGACCACCCCGGTGATCTCGAGCCGCCGCTCCTCATGAGGGCCTACTCGGGCCAGCGACGCGATCAGCTCCTCGATGGTCGCGAAATCGAGGACGGCGCCATGCGCGGCGAGCACGTGGTCGGCGACGCAGCCGTGGAGGCGCTCGCCGCCGTGACCGGCGAGACAGCGGCCGCTCACCGTGCCCTCGAGGGCGAGGGCGGCGATATCCGTCTTGCCCGCTCCGATGTCGATGACGAGATGACCGTTGGGACCGTTGAGCCGCACGCCGGCTCCCATCGCCGACGCAAGGGGCGCGTCGAGGAGGTACACGGTGCGTGCGCCCGCGAGCGCGGCCGCCTCGAGGAGACTGCGGCGTTGCGATCCTGCGAGCGTGGACATGACCGCGATGACCACATCCGGCTTGAAGATACGCTGGCGTCCGGCGGCACGGATCATCGCGTGATTCACGAGCCACCGCGCCGCGGTGGCGTCGACGATCTCCCCTCCGACGATCGGCCGGCGAAGGCGAAGCTCGGAGTCCTCAGCCGCGGCCTCGAAGGCCGGAGCACCGAAGATCGCCGCCTGCACCTCACCACCGCGAATCGCAACCGCCGTGGGCTCGCTCCCGATCATCCCCTCGCCCTTGACGATGATCCTCGTCGTCATGGTGCCGAGGTCGATGCCGACCTTCTTGCCCAGCACTGGTTCCGTGCCCTCAGTCGCCGATCACACCGGTGAGGTCGCGCACCTCGGTTCCGGGCTCGTCGGTCGTGACCCGCTCGATGTCCGCGCCGATTCCCGCGAGCTTGACCTCGAGGTCATCGTAGCCTCGCTCGAGATGAAAGACATTGTCCAGCTCGGTGACACCGTCAGCGCACATCCCCGCGATGACGAGTGCGGCACCGCTGCGGATGTCGGGAATGCTCATCCGCGTGCCGTGCAGACGCGCCGGACCGTTGATCACCGCGCTACGCCCGTCGACGGTGATATGCGCCCCCATCTGCTGGAGCGCGGCGACGTGGCGAAAACGGTTCTCGTACAAGGCTTCGCTGATCACGCTCGTTCCCGTCGCCTGGGTCATCAGCGCGCAGAACTGAGGTTGCATATCGGTCGCGAAACCGGGATGCGGCCACGTGGTCATGTCGACGCCGCGCAGCTTCGAGCAGCTCACACGCGCGTGGTCCGCTCCCTCGACGATGTCGCACCCCGCCGAGCGCAGCTTGCTGAACAACCAGCGCAGATCGCTCGGTCGCATGTGCTCCACCACCACGTCGCCGTACGTCGCCGCGGCCGCGATCATGTACGTGCCGGCCTCGATGTAGTCGGCGGTCACGTTGTGCGTTGTCCCGTGCAACAGACCGCCGCTCCCCTCGATGACGATGAGCTCGGTGCCGACACCCGTGATGTGCGCACCCATGCCGGTCAGGCACCGCGCCAGGTCGTACACGTGCGGCTCGCGCGCGGCGTTGCTGATGACGGTGATGCCCTCGGCGAGGACCGCCGCCATCATCAGGTTCTCGGTGCCGGTGACGGTCGGCATGTCGAGCGCGATGCGCGCTCCGTGCAGGCGCCGGGCTCGGGCGAAATACGCGCCATCGCGCTCCTCGACCTCCGCGCCCATGAGACGAAGCCCTTCGAGGTGCTGCTCCACCCGCCGCATGCCGATGTCGTCACCACCCGGCTTGGCGATGCTCGCCTCGCCGGCACGGCCGACGAGCGCGCCGAGCAGGAGGAACGACCCGCGCATCCTGCGGCTGAGGTCGCCGTCGACCTCAGTCCGGCTGAGAGCGGCGGCATCAAGCCGCCAGGTATGCAGGTCCGGGTGCTCGACGACAACCCCGACGTGCTCGAGCATGCGGGCCATCGTCGAGATGTCCTCGATATCGGGAACGTTTCCCAGTTCCACCGGCTGGTCGGTGAGCAACGCCGCCGCCATCACGGGAAGGGCTGCGTTCTTGCTGCCCGAGATCGCGACACTCCCCTCAAGCCGCCGCCCACCACGGATGCGCAGGAGTTCCATCTCCGCTTACCGTACTCGACGGCGGCGGCAGACCGGGTAGATTAGGGTCAGGCGTCCAGATGGAACGCCGATTCGCATCGGGAGAGATCATGGCAACCGCAACACTTCCCTCCGGCACCACCGTCGAGCAGCTGCTCGGCGACCAGGCTGCATCCCTGCTCGAGCACCGCTGTGAGACCGTTGCGCAGTCGCTGCTCAACCTGCCCGGCCCCGACTTCGTCGACCGCATCTGGACGGGCACGGATCGGTCGAGCCAGGTCCTGCGCAACCTCAGCGCGATCTACGGCCACGGCCGCCTGGCGAACACCGGATACGTCTCGATCCTGCCGGTGGATCAGGGGATCGAGCACTCGGCCGGCGCTTCATTCGCTCCCAATCCGGAGTACTTCGACCCGGCCAAGATCATCGAGCTCGCGGTCGAGGGGGGCTGCAACGCGGTGGCGTCGACGTTCGGCGTGCTCGGGGCGGTCTCGAGGAAGTGGGCCCACAAGATCCCGTTCATCGCGAAGATCAACCACAACGAGCTCCTCACCTACCCGAACGGGGCCGACCAGATCCTGTTCGGCACCGTCAAGGAGGCATGGAATCTCGGTGCCGTTGCGGTGGGAGCCACCATCTACTTCGGGTCGGCCGGCGCCGACCGGCAGATCCAGGAGATCTCGCGCGCATTTGCCGAAGCCCATTCGCTCGGGATGGCGACGATCCTCTGGTGCTACCTGCGCAACCCGGCGTTCAAGAAGGACGGGGTCGACTATGCGGTCGCCGCCGATCTCACCGGCCAGGCAAACCATCTCGGCGTGACCATTGAGGCGGACATCATCAAGCAGAAGCTCCCGACCACCAACGGTGGGTTCGTGGCGCTCAGCTTCGGCAAGACCGCCGAAGCCGTGTACACGAAGCTGACGTCGGATCATCCGATCGACCTCTGCCGCTACCAGGTGCTCAACTGCTACGCCGGACGTGTCGGATTGATCAACTCGGGCGGCGAGTCGATCGGCGCCGGCGACCTGGCCGCGGCCGTGCGCACGGCGGTCATCAACAAGCGTGCCGGCGGCACCGGGTTGATCAGCGGTCGCAAGGCCTTCCAGAAGGCGATGCGCGATGGCGTGGAACTCCTCACCGCGATCCAGGACGTCTACCTCGACAGCGCGATCACGGTCGCCTAGTCGCAGGATCCCGGCAGTTCCGTGGAATACGACGAGATCCCGCGAAACGACGACGAGCGGTCAACGCTGCTCGGGTTCCTGGACTGGCAGCGCCTGACGCTGGCCAGAAAGTGCGAAGGACTGGATCCGGATCAGCTGCGGAGTCGTTCTGCGGAGCCGTCCACACTCTCGCTCCTCGGGTTGGTACGTCACATGGCGGATGTCGAGCTCGGCTGGTTCCGGAGGACGCTGGCCGGCGAGGACACCGCCTATCACTACTCCACCGACGATGACGTCGACGGCGAGTTCGACAACGTGGACACGGCCGATGTGGCCGAAGCCTTCGAAACGTGGCGCAGCGAGTGCACGAGAGCTGACGAGATCATCTCGCGACGCGCCCTCGACGCCACGGGCAAGCAGAGCTCCGGTCGCGAGGTCTCGATGCGCTGGATCCTCAACCACATGATCGAGGAGTACTCGCGCCACAACGGGCACGCGGACATCCTCCGCGAGCGCATCGACGGCGCGACCGGCTACTGATACCGGACGCACACCCGTTTCCGAGTTCTAGACTCCGATCCTCCGCGCGGCCCGACCCCGGTTCGGGCCTGTTCGAGACTAGGCGAGCCCCTCCTCGCGCTTCAACTCCTCGCGGCCGATGATCGAGAGATGCACCTCGTCGGGTCCGTCCATGAAACGGGCGGAACGCGCGTAGGCGAACATCTGCGTCAGCGGGAGGTCCTGCGACACGCCGGCGCCACCGTGCACCTGGATGGCCCGGTCGATGACCGCCTGCGCAACGTTCGGCGCGACCACCTTGATGGCGGAGATCTCGAACCGCGCCCCGAGGCTCCCCTTGGTGTCGAGGAGCCATGCGGCCTTCTGGCACAACAACCTCGCCTGCTCGATCTCGATGCGCGATTTGGCGATCTGCTCGCGCACGACTCCCTGCTCGGCAAGCCGCTTGCCAAACGCGGTCCGGGACTTCGCGCGCTCGCACATCAGCGACAGCGCCCGTTCCGCCGCCCCGATCAGGCGCATGCAGTGGTGCAGGCGACCGGGGCCGAGCCGTGCCTGGGCGATCATGAAAGCGGTGCCCTCGTCACCGATGCGGTTCGTCTGCGGTACGCGCACATTCTCGAGCAACACCTCGCAGTGGCTGCCGGGGTCGTCGAACCCGTACACCTTCAGCTGACGCACGATGGTGACGCCCGGCGCGTCGATCGGTACCAGCACCATGGTGTGCCGCGCGTGACGCTCGGCCTCCGGGTGGGTGACGCCGATCAGCAGGATCACCTTCGCGTTCGGGTGCGCGGCGCCGCTCGTGAACCACTTACGGCCATTGATGACATAATCCTTGCCGTCGCGATCGATGCGCGTGGCCAGCTGCGTCGGATCGGAGGACGCGACCTCCGGTTCGGTCATCCCGATGCACGAGCGGATCGTGCCCTCGAGCAGCGGCTTGAGCCACGTCTCCTGCTGCTCGGGGGTCCCGAACTGCGCGAGCACCTCCATGTTGCCGGTGTCCGGCGCCGAGCAGTTCATCGCCTCGGACGAGATCGAGCTCCAGCCCATGATCTCGGCAAGTGCGCCATATTCGAGGTTGGTGAGCCCGGGCCCGAACCGCTTGTCCGGGAGGAAGAGATTCCACAGCCCGCGCCTGCGCGCCTCGGTCTTGAGCTCCTCCATCACCGGCGAGATCCGCTGGGGGATCGTGTCCGCCGAGAACCCGCGCCAGTACTCATCCTCGGCGGGGCGGACGTGCTCGTCCATGAACCGCCAGACCTTTTCGCGCAACTCGCGCACCCGGTGTGTCTCCTCGAAGTCCATGGTCAATCTCCTCCGGTGGAACCAAGTCGCGCCAGCGAGGTCAGGCCGTTCTCCACGATCTCCGGCACCATCTTCCCCATCGTCTCGAAACCCTCACCGACGGTCATGCCCATCAGGAACCGTGCCGTGATGCCCTCGGCGATGATCGCGAGCTTGTACGCCCCGAGCGCGATGTACCAGTCGAGCGCCGACATGTCACGCTGCGTGCCCGCAGCGTAGTCTCGCAGGAGATCCGCTCGTTTGTAGAAGCCGTCCTCGACGGTGATGGCCCGCCCGTGGAGCGTGCGCGCCGCGGCCTCGGAGGCGTCGTCCGCCCAGTACACGCAGAGCAGCCCGACGTCGCAGAGGGGATCGCCGATGGTGCACATCTCCCAGTCGATGACGGCGACGATCCGCGCGGGATCCGCCGGCGCGTACATGACGTTGTCGAGCCGGTAGTCACCGTGGACGATCCCCGGCGCCGACTGCGCGGGCACCGTCTCAACGAGGCGCCGGCGCAACGCCTCGATGCTCGGCAGCTCGCGCGTCTTCGACGCCTCCCATTGCTGCCACCAGCGCCGCACCTGTCGCTCGAGAAACCCTTGCGGGTGGCCGAAATCGCTGAGCCCGATCGCGTCCGGATCGATGCGATGGAGCTGCAGCAGCGTGCTGATCAGCGCCGACGACATCGCCTGCCGCGTCTCACGCGTGTCCGGGAACTCCGTGGGCAGGGTGGTGCGGATGACGTGACCGTCGATCCACTCCATGACGTAGAAGCGCGCGCCGATCACGGACTCGTCCTCGCAGAGCGCGATGACGTGCGGGACGGGAATGCCGGTGTCCTGCAAGGCGGCGAGCACGCGATACTCGCGTGCCATGTCGTGCGCCGTGGGGAGCACGTGTGCAAGCGGCGGTCGTCGCACGACGAACCGGCGCTCACCGTCGTCGACGATGTACGTGAGGTTCGACCGTCCCCCCGGGATCACCTCGGCACGGAGCGATCCGGCGAGGCCGCCGACGTGAGGTCCCAGGTAGCGCTCGAGCGCGTCGAGGTCGAGCCCGGGAGGCGAGGTCACTGCGGCGGCGGGTGCCCGCCGTGACGCCGGCGCCGGATATCGGCGACGCGCAGCCGGAGCGTCGCGCGCTCGAGCGCGAGGGCGGCCTCGTAGTTGCCGATGTCCTGTGACAGGAGCTCCTGCGCTCTCTTTCGCGACTCGTCGGCGCGGGCTTCGTCGATGTCCTCGGCGCGCTCGGCGGCATCCGCAAGGATCGTGACCTTGTCCGGGAGCACCTCGAGGAAACCACCCGCCACGAAGAGCAGGTGCTCGGTATCACCGTTGCGGACGGTCACCTCGCCATTGCGAAGCGGGGTCAGCAACGGGATGTGATGCGGCAGGACGCCCAGGTCACCGTCGACTCCCGGCGCGAGCACGAAGTCGGCCTCCTCACTGAGGACGCTCCCCTCCGCGGTGACCAGCTCGACCTTCAGCTTTGCCATGGTGGTTATTCGGCCTTCGTCTCTGCGCCGGCCGCGGCCGTATCAGTCACGGTGCCCTCGGTGGCCGGTGCGTCCGCCTCCGGCGCATCAGCCTTGGGCGCTTCCGCCCCACCTGCCTGGGCACCGCGCGCAACTGCCTCGTCGATGGTCCCGCACATGTAGAACGCATCCTCGGGCAGGTCGTCGTGCTTGCCGTCGAGGATCTCCGCGAACCCGCGGATGGTCTCGGACAGCGGCACGTACTTACCCTCGCGTCCGGTGAAGACCTCGGCGACGAAGAACGGTTGCGACAGGAAGTTGCGCACGCGCCGGGCCCGGCCGACAGTCAGCTTCTGATCCTCGGTGAGCTCCTCCTGCCCGAGGATCGCGATGATGTCCTGCAGCTCCTTGTACTCCTGGAGCACCTGCTTCACGCCCTGGGCGACGCGGTAGTGCTCCTCGCCGACAACGTTCGGATCGAGGAGACGGCTGAACGACTCGAGCGGGTCGACCGCCGGATAGATGCCACTTTCGGAGATCGACCGGCTCAGGCTCACGGTCGCGCCAAGGTGCCCGAACGTGGTCGCCACCGCCGGGTCCGTGAAGTCGTCCGCGGGGACGAACACGGCCTGCACGGACGTGATCGATCCCTTGTTCGTCGACGTGATCCGCTCCTGGAGGTCGCCCATCTCGGTGGCGAGCGTCGGCTGGTATCCGACCGCGGACGGCATGCGACCGAGCAGCGCCGACACCTCGGCGCCGGCAAGGGTGTACCGGAAGATGTTGTCGATGAAGAGCAGCGTGTCAGCGCCCTTCTCGTCGCGGAACCACTCGGCCATGGTCAGCCCGGTGAGCGCGACTCGAGCGCGCGCCCCGGGCGACTCGTTCATCTGCCCGTAGACGAGCGCTGTCTGGCCGAGCACCTTCGACTCCTCCATCTCGCCGTAGAGCGCGGTGCCCTCGCGGGTGCGCTCTCCGACTCCCGCGAACACCGAGTACCCCGCGTGCTCGCGCGCGATGTTGCGGATCATCTCCATGACGATGACCGTCTTCCCGACGCCCGCTCCTCCGAAGAGTCCGATCTTCGAGCCCTTCGAGAAGGTGCAGATGAGGTCGATGACCTTGATGCCCGTCTCGAGGATCTGCGCTTCCGTCGACTGCGCCGAGATTCCGGGAGGTGTGCGGTGCATCGACATGCGCTGGGTGCCTTTGAAAGGCCCCAGTCCGTCGATCGGCTCGCCGATGACGTTGAACATTCGGCCGAGCGTCTCCTCTCCGACCGGCACCTGAATCGGAGCGCCGGTCGCGCGGACCGGGTCGCCGCGGCGAACGCCTTCGGTGGTGTCCATTGCGATGCAGCGCACCGTGCTGTTGCCGAGACTCTGCTGCACCTCGAGCACGAGGCGTCCGCTCTCGCGGTCGATCTCCAGTGCATCAAGGATCTCCGGCAATCTGCCGCTGGTGAACTCCACGTCGACGACGGGTCCGATCACCTGCACGACGGCGCCGGTGCCGGACTTGATGTCGAGTACTGCCATCTCTCTCCTCAGCCTTCGAGCGCGGCGGCGCCGCCGACGATCTCCATCAATTCGGTGGTGATCGACGCCTGCCGCACCTTGTTCGCGGTGAGGGTCAGGTCATCGATGAAATCGCTTGCGTTGTCGGACGCGTTGCGCATTGCCAGCATGCGCGCGGCCTGCTCCGAGGCGCCGTTCTCGAGCACGGCGCGATACACCTGTGCCTCCACGTACCGTGGGAGCAGCGCATCGAGCACGTCCTTCGGGTCGGGCTCGTACTCGAAGTCGGCGATCACCGCCCTCGTATCCTCCGGGGCCTCGACGGGAAGGACTCGCTGGAGGGTCGCCTCCTGCCGCCCGACGCTGATGAAACGCGCGTACACGATGTCGATCTGCTGCACGTCGCCGGACTCGAACTGCTCCATGGCAACACGGGCTGCGGGAAGCACGTCGCCCATGGTGGGACGGTCGCCGAGCATGCTCTGGTCGGCGACGAGGTCCCGGTGCAGCCGCCGGATCACGTCGCGGCCGCGCCGGCCGATCGTCACATATGACACCGGCACCGACGACTGCGCAGCCGCGCGGACCGCGAGGCGCGTGTTGTTGCTGTTGAGCGCACCGCAGAGTCCGCGATCCCCGGTCACGAGGATGATCAGGCGCTTCTCGACCGGATTCACCTGCAGGTACGGGTGCTGGTACTGCGGTGAGCGGCGCATGAGCTCGGTCATGATGCTCGCAATCTCGTCGCTGTACGGACGCGCGGCGAGCACCCGCTCCTGCGCCCGGCGCATGCGGGCGGCCGCGACGAGCTCCATCGCTTTGGTGATCTTGCGCATGTTCTGGACGCCTTTGATCCGGCGACGCAGATCGCGCAGGCTGGGCATCGGCGGCTAGCCCTTGAACGTGCGACGCGAGTGACGCAGCGGAGTGACCACGATCATCCGGCGAAGGTCTTCTTGAACTCGTCGATCGCGGTGCGCAACGATTGCTCCATCTCGTCGGAGATTCGCGCGTTCTTCGCGATGTCCGCCTCGATCTCCGGATGCGACTGGTCCATGAATCGGAACAGGCTCTTCTCGAAATCGCGGACCCTGTTGAGGGGGACGTCGTCCAGGAAGCCGCGAGCGCCGGAGAAGATGCTGATGACCTGCTTCGCAAATGGCAGCGGGTCGTACTGCGGCTGCTTCAGCAGCTCCGTCATGCGCTGACCGCGGTCGAGACGGTCGCGGGTGCCCTTGTCGAGGTCCGCGGCGAACTGCGCGAATGCCGCGAGCTCGCGGTACTGCGCGAGGTCGAGGCGCAACTGGCCGGCAACCTGCTTCATCGCCTTGGTCTGCGCGTCGCCTCCGACGCGGGAGACGGAGAGGCCGACGTTGATCGCCGGACGGATGCCGGCGTTGAAGAGATCAGTCTCGAGATAGATCTGACCGTCGGTGATCGAGATGACGTTCGTGGGAATGAACGCGGAGACGTCGTTCGCCTTGGTCTCGATGATGGGCAGCGCGGTGAGGGTGCCACCACCCTCCTTGTCGCTCATGCGGGCAGCGCGCTCGAGCAGACGCGAGTGCAGGTAGAAGACGTCTCCCGGATAGGCCTCGCGCGACGGCGGGCGCCGGAGGAGGAGTGACAGCTCGCGATAGGCATCCGCGTGCTTGCTCAGGTCGTCGTAGATGACCAGCGCATGGCCGCCCTTCTGCATGAAGTACTCGCCCATCGCGCATCCCGAGTACGGTGCGAGGAACTGCAGCGGCGCGGGATCCGACGCGGTGGCGGCGACGATGATCGTGTGCGCCATGGCGCCGTTCGCCTCGAGCGTTGCCCTCACCTGCGCAACCTTCTGCGCGTTCTGCCCGACGGCGACGTAGATGCAGATGACGCCGGTGTCCTTCTGGTTGATGATCGCGTCGATGGCGATCGCCGTCTTGCCGGTCTGGCGGTCGCCGATGATCAGCTCGCGTTGACCGCGACCGATCGGGATCATCGAGTCGACCGCCTTCAGTCCGGTCTGCAACGGTGTATCGACGTTCTGGCGCGCGGTGACACCGGGTGCGACGCGCTCGGTCGGCAGGCTCTGCGCCGTCTCGATGGGTCCGCGATCGTCGAGCTGCTCGCCGAGCGCATTGACCACCCGTCCGACGAGCTCGTCGCCGACCGGCACCTCGGCGATGCGCCCGGTGGTGCGGACCGCGTCGCCCTCCTGGAGATGCTCGTACGGCCCCAGGATGACCGCGCCGACACCGTCTTCGCGGAGGTCGAGGGCGAGGGCGAGCACCGTGCCGACCCCGCCGGGGCCGGGCATCTCGAGGAGCTCGCCGGCCATCGCGCGATCGAGCCCGTAGATGCGGGCGATGCCGTCGCTGACGGACGTGATCACGCCCTCGTTGGCGTCGACCACCGGTGCTTCGAAACTCGCGATTCGCTGCTTGAGGATCTCTCCGATCTCGTCGCTGCGTATGGCCATCAGTTAGTGGTTCCTCTCTCTCGTCTCAGGCAAGTGCTGCCTGGAGCTGTTGTAGGTGGGTGCGCAGGCTGTCGTCGATGACCCGGTCGCCGATCCGGATCACGAGACCGCCGAGAATCGCCGGGTCGCTGCGCACGACGGTCTGCACGTCGCTGCCGAGTTGTTTGCTGAGGGAGTCGCGGATGCGCGCTTCGAGCGCGGCATCCGCGGGCACCGCCGTCGTGACCTCCGCGCGCACCACACCGGACGCACGGTCGGTCAGCACGTCGTAGTGCGACAGGATCTGGGTGGCGAGTGGAACGCGGCGCCGCTCGATCAGCAGCCTCGCCAGGTTGCGCGCCTGCGCTGAGGAGCCATCGAGCAGGTGCATGCCCATGCGCACCCGTTCTCCGAGGCTGGTCCTTGGATTCACGAGCGCACTGCTGATCGCCGGATCGCCGAGCGTCGCGGCAACACCCTCGAGTTGCGCGCGCCAGCCCGCGATGTCACCCGCCTCCTGGGCGAGTGAGAAGTACGCCTCGGCGTACCGGCGGGCAAGAACGCTCGCGTGAGCCACGTCAGTTCTGCTGCGCCTTCGCGGGGGCGCCGTCGCCGACCTTGGCGAGCGCGTCATCGATGAGACGCTGATGGTCCTTCGTGTCGATGACCCGTCCGAGGACCTCCTGTGTCGCCGCCACGACGAGGCTGCTCACCTCGGCGCGAAGATCCTGGATCGCGCGGTCGCGCTCCGCGGAGATCTCGTTGCGTGCACGGTCGATCAGCGCTTCGGCATCGGTGCGTCCTTTGGCGATGACCTCGGCCGCCTCGGCACTCGCTTCACCGTGCGAGCGGGTCAGGATGTCGCGAGCCTGGGCGCGCGCCTCCTCGAGCGTCTTCTCCACCTGGATCTGGACGTTCGCGAGGCGCTGTTCAGCCTCCGCAGCTGCCCTCAACCCGGCTTCGATCTTGTCCTCGCGCTCCGTGGCCGCCTTGATGATGCGCGGGTAGACGTATCTCCCGAGGATGAGGATCATCAGGATGAACGCGATCAGCTCGGCGAAGAACGTGCCGTTGGGCGTCAGGAGGCCGGAGGGATCCGAGGCAATCACCGTGGTCACACCGCCTACTTCGGCGCGGCGATGACGTAGATGAAGAAGAAACCGAGGGCGAGGTTGATGAAGTACATCCCCTCGACGAGTCCGATGATCAGGAACATCGTCACCTGAAGGCGTCCCTGCGCCTCGGGCTGGCGTGCGGTGCCGGCGATGGTCGCGTTACCCGCGAGGCCGTCACCGATGGCGGCGCCGACGGCACCGCCACCGAGTGCAAGACCGGCGGCAATCAGCGCTCCCATCTGGACCAGTGCTTGGGCGGTGGTCATGTTGTCTCTCTCCTCAACTCGTTGCGTTGAACGGTGGCGCCGTGATGCTCCTCTTCGAGACCTTCACGGGCCATGCCGAAATAGATGATGGTCAGTAGCATGAAGATGAACGCCTGGATGGTGCCGATCAGGAAGACGTCGAAGAGCTTCCAGATGACGAGCAGGATGACCCATACGGGTGAGAGCGCGGTCTGGAGCACCGACGACCCGGCGAACGCCGTGTAACCCAGGGTGAGCAGGAACACCATCACGAGCCCACCGAAGATGTTGCCGAACAACCGGAGCGCGAGGCTCAGGGGTTTCGCGATCTCCTCAATGATGTTGAGCGGCGTGAACACGATGCGTGCGGGGATCGACAGCTCGAACGGTTTCGTGAATCGACGCAGATATCCGCGGAACCCGAGAACGTGGATGCTGTACCACTGGACGATCACGATGACCGCAATCGCCATGGCGATGGTGAGGTTGATGTCTGCAGCCGCAGGCTCAACAGGCTTGGCGAGCGGGAAGAAATCGATCCAGTTGGCGAGCAGGACGAAGATGAAGATGGTTGCCGCGATCGGCAGCACCACGGGGACGGCGTCCTCGGACACCATCTCCCGGGTCAGGTTGCGGATGTAGCTGAGCAACAATTCCAGCACCATCTGAAGCCGGCCGGGCTTGCCGTGACCGAGCCGGTACGCGACGAAGAACCCGAGCGCAAGCGTGAGCACGATGGCGATGCCGCCGGAGATGAGCGTGTCGACGTTGAAGGTGCAGAAGAACAGGTTGCCGCACACCTGGATCGTCGGGTGCGTGCCCGGCGGCACCTCGGCTGCGGCGATCACGGGAGCCGCAACTGCTCACGCAGAGCCGCGGCTGCGAGCACCACCTGAGAGACGCCCAAGCCGAGGATGACGAGCCAGACGTTGGCCAGGCCGAATGCGAGGCCGATCGCGATCCCGACCATGCTCAAGGTGATGATCCGGAGCAGGCTTGTCGCCAGGAACGGAATGGGCAGGGTGATCAATTTGGCCGCCATCGCGCCATTGACCGACCCGATCGCGAGCCCGGTCGCAAGTGCGCCGCCAGGTCCGGGATGCCCGACGACGACGCCCACCAACGCCGCGATCACGGCTGCAACAGCGCAGACGAGCGCGGCGTTTCGCACCAGGCGCAACGCGTTTGGGGCGGTCTTTGGGCGTGGCGAAGCGCCTTCCGAGGTCACCTCTGCTCCCGCTGCCTTCACTTGGACTGTCAAACCAAGGCAACGATATCAACTGGACGAAGCGCCACGACCCGTCGCTCAGTCAGATATAGCGTTTGAACTGGCCGAATGCGACGTAGCAGGCCGCCGTGATCCCGACCAGGAGCCCGATGAGCACACCGAACGGGGTCGTGTGCAACAGGAGATCGACGCCCTCACCCAGGAGGAGCGGCACGATCAGCGCCGCGGCGATCCCGACCCCCATGCCTGCGAGCTCACCGCCGGTGGGCTGTCGAGGCGCGGGGGTGCTCAGTCGGGGTCTCCGTTGTGATGGATGTGGCTCGGGCGCGTCCGCCGTCCTTCGACGAGGACCTCGCCCTCCTCAGCGACTGCGAAAGGGAGGCGGGGCGTCCGGCGGCGGTTCCGCCAGACCAGTGCGAGCAGCGACACGATGAGCAGGCCGAGCGCGATGAAGATGATCGTGTGGTGGCCGTAGATGGTGAGCGCCAGGCAGCCGAGGATGCCCGTCACCAGGTAGAAGGTGACAGCGGTCTCCAGTGGGGTCATCCCGACCGCGCGCAGGCGGTGGTGGAGATGTCCTGCATCCGGTGCCGCCGGGTTCCGCCCCGCGATCGAGCGCCGGACGATCGCGAACGCCGTGTCGCCGATCGGCAGGCCGAGCGCGATGAGCGGGACGAGGATGGAGAGCCCCACGACGACTTTGGCGACACCGAGGATGGTGATGACGGCGAGCGCGACTCCGAGGAAGTGGCTGCCTGAATCGCCCATGAAGACGCGCGCCGGAGGCAGGTTGAAGACAAGGAATCCGAGACAGCAGCCCATGACCGCCCCGCTCAGGATCACGACCCCGGTCTGCAGCTCGCTCGCCTGGCCGATCCGGCTGATCGCGGCGAGCAGGCACACCGTCGCGACGATCGCGATCACCCCCGCGGCGACGCCGTCCGCCCCGTCGAGGAGATTGACCGACACCTGCATGCCCACCAGCCACACGACCGTCACCGGAGCGCTGAGCCAGAGGAGATCCACGACGGACGTCGAATGAACGCCCGGCACCGCAAACGTCGTGATCGTGATGCCGAGCAGCACGGTGAGCACGCCGACGCCGATCTCGATCGCGAGCTTGCTGCGCCAGGAGAGGTCGAGAATGTCGTCGATCGCCATCGCGATCGTGATCGCGCCCGTGACGGCGAGGACCTGCCAGCGATCGGTGACGCCCGAGCCGAAGATCGCGATCGCGACGGCGAAGCCGGCGAACATCGCGATCCCGCCGAGACGTGGGGTCGCCCGCTCGTGCAGGTGACGATCGCCGTCGGGCTCAGCCACCGCCCCCGTGCGGCGCGCGAGCCACATGGATCCGGGCACCGCCACCATGCAGACCGCGCCGGACACCAGGAACGGGGGCAGCGCGGTCAGCCAGGGCGACGCGGCGGCGATCACGCCGGAGGGGCGTCCCGGTACGGCAACGGGTACCGCAGGCAGAGCGCCCGGCTGCGCTCACGAACCTCGGCGCGAACCTCCGGGTCGTCGAATCCGGTGAGCATCCGGTGAACGAGCGCGGCGATCTCGTCCATCTCGGGCTCGCCCATGCCCCGCGAGGTCACCGACGGTGTCCCGAGCCGGATCCCGTTTGGGTTGAACGGCGAGCCACCGTGGCCGGGGAAGGCATTCGCGTTCACCGTGACGCCGACCTCGTCGAATGCGCTCTGGACTGCGCGTCCGCGCAGTCCGGTCGGCCGGAGGTCGATCACCATGAGGTGATTGTCCGTGCCCCCGGTCGTGAGCACGAGGCCGCGACGCATGAGGCCTGCCGCAAGCGCCTTGGCGTTGGCCACGACACGATGGGCGTACTCGCGGAACTCGGGCTGCGCGCACTGCTTGAACATCACCGCCTTGGCGGCGATCGCGTGCATCTGCGGGCCGCCCTGGATATTCGGGCAGGCTGCCTTGTCGACCGCGTCGGCGTACGCGCTGCGGCAGAGGACCACGCCGCCCCAGGGCCCGCGCATCGTCTTGTGGGTCGTCAACGTGACGTAATCGGCGTGAGGGACGGGGCTGGGATGCGCACCGCCGGCGACCAGGCCCGCGAAATGCGCCATGTCGACCATCAGCAGGGCGTCGACCTCGTGGGCGATCTCCGCGAACGCGGCGAAGTCGAGGATTCGCGGGTACGAGCTATAGCCGGCGACGATCATCTTCGGGCGCACCTCGAGCGCGCGCTCCCGCACCTGCGCCATGTCGAGGACGCCTGTGGCGTCGTCGACGAAGTACGGCTCGAAGTGATAGATCTTCCCGCTGAAGCTCACCGGGGACCCATGGCTGAGATGGCCGCCCTGGTCGAGCGCCATGCCGAGCACGGTGTCGCCGGGATTCAGGGCACTCGCGTAGACCGCCATATTGGCCTGCGTGCCCGAATGCGGCTGGACGTTGGCGTGCTCGGCGCCGAAGAGCTCCCTGGCGCGGTCACGCGCCAGGTTTTCGACCTGGTCGACGATCTGGCATCCGCCGTAGTACCGCTTGCCGGGCACGCCTTCGGCGTACTTGTTGTTGAGCCAGGAACCGAGCGCCTCGAGGACCGCCACCGAGGCGATGTTCTCCGAGGGGATGAGCTCGAGGGTCTCCTCCTGGCGCTCCAGCTCCTCGTCGAGCAGCGCCGCAACCTCGGGATCGGTCGCCCGCAGCGCGGGCTTGTCGGTGAAGCCGGCGCTGCGTCCTGCGCTCGGACGGATATCGACGGGTGTGCTCGTCACGGCGATCTCTGCCCCTTCGTGCTGGTTGACGGAAAACCCCGAAGAAGCGAGAGCAATGCGGCGGCGGGAATCGGGCCTTCGCGAAGCACACGCGGGGTTGTGGTCGTGCAGTCGATGATAGTCGAGGCACGTCCGCCGCAGCGACCACCGTCGACCACGGTGTCGATCTCGCCCGTGAGTGCCTCGGACGCGCCTCGAGCCGTGTCGGGGGCAGGCTCGCCGTGGCGGTTGGCGCTGGTGGTCGCCAGCGGCCCGGTCCGCCGAAGGAGCTCGAGAGCGATCGGATGGTCGGGCACCCGGACGCTCAGCGTCGCGCCACTGCGGGGGATCGCCCAGCGCCGGTGGCGCAGGGGGCAGACGATGGACAGCGCGCCCGGCCAGTACGCGTCAGCGAGGATGTGGGCGTCGGCGTCGAGCTCGACGTCCTCCTCGAGATCGTGCATCGCCGCCGCAAGGAGCGTGAGCTCGAGGTCTCGCGGACGGCGCTTGATCTCGTAGATCCGCTCGACAGCTGCAGCGTTCGCCGGGTCGCACGCCAGCCCGTACACGGTGTCGGTGGGGATCGCGACCACCCCGCCGCGCTGAATGGCGAGCACCGCCGCGTCGAGCGTCACGGGACCTCCACGTCCACGACCCGGGCCCGGCCGGTCAGGTCCTGCACCATCGACGTGGTCGCCCCCGGGAGTCCCATCGCGAACAGGGCGGCGACCGCGCCGGCGCGTCCCGGGTCGACCTCGAGCAGGATGCGTGAGGCGGCGACGTGACCTTGCAACGACGCCAGGAGCCCGCGGTATGCGTCGAGGCCGTCATCGCCGCCGAGCAACGCGGCCGCGGGCTCGAAGTCGCGAACGTCGCGATCCACGGCACGGAGCTCCTCGGTGGTGACGTACGGCGGGTTGCTGACGACGAGATCGAAGGTGCCTTCCAGGCTGTCGGCCCAGGATCCCTCCACAAACGTCACGGCAACGCCGAGCCGGTCCGCGTTGGCACGGGCGACATCGAGCGCCGCGGGATGGATGTCGGTGGCGATGACGGCTGCCCCCGGGATTTCGGCGGCGAGCGTGATCGCGATGCAGCCGCTGCCGGTGCCGAGGTCCGCGACGCGCGCCGGCGCGTCGCCGCGAGCGCGCAACACGCCGATCGCGCGCTCAACGATCGTCTCCGTGTCGGGCCGCGGGATGAGCACGTCCGGCGTCACCGCGTATGACCGTCCGTAGAACTCGCGAACGCCGGTGATGTACGCGACCGGCTCGCCCTTTCCCCGGCGGCGCACCAGCTCGCGGATGGCGCTCAGCTCATCTTTGTCGAGCGGACGATCGAACTGCAGGTAGAGGTCAAGACGCTTGACACCGAGCGCCTGCGCACAGAGCAGCTCCGCATCGAGTCGTGCCGAGGTGCTGCCGCGATCGCCGAGGTAGGTGGTGCTCAGACGGAGCACGTCGATGAGGATGGGGGTGCTGGACGCCACCTCAGGCATCGTGCCCGGCGGCGCCGTCAGGTTCGTCCTCGAGCAGACGCCTCGCCTGGTCTTCATTGGACAGCGGCTCGATGAGCATGTCGAGATCGCCGTCGAGCACGCGCGGGAGCTGATGCACCGTGAGGTCGATGCGGTGGTCGGTGACACGCGACTGCGGGAAGTTGTACGTGCGGATCTTCTCGCTGCGATCGCCGCTGCCGACCATGGACCGGCGCGTGGCCCGAAGCTCCGCCGCCCGCTTGGCTTCTTCAAGGTCATAGAGGCGGGCG
The DNA here is from genome assembly GCA_049582105.1 of Candidatus Dormiibacterota bacterium. Lineage (GTDB taxonomy): Bacteria > Chloroflexota > Dormibacteria > Aeolococcales > Aeolococcaceae > Palsa-851. The sequence continues at coordinate 38,529 of JBAUTG010000092.1, forward strand.
CGGAGCACGCGCATCGCCTTGGCTCGATTCTTGATCTGCGACTTCTCGTCCTGGCACGTGACGACAAGACCCGTCGGCAGATGCGTGATCCGTACGGCCGAGTCGGTGGTGTTGACGCTCTGACCGCCGGGGCCGGTGCTCCGGTACACATCGATCTTCAGGTCGTTCTCGTTGACGTCCACCTCGACGTCATCCGCCTCGGGCAGCACCACCACGGACGCCGCCGATGTATGGATGCGGCCCTGCGCCTCGGTCTCCGGCACGCGCTGCACGCGGTGCACGCCCGACTCGAATTTGAGTCGTGAATACGCGCCCTGCCCGTGCACCTCGAACACGATCTCCTTGAAGCCGTGGCCCGCCGTCTCGTTGTGGTCGAGCACCTCGATATGCCAGCGCTGACGCTCCGCGTAGCGCGAGTACATGCGGAAGAGGTCGGCTCCGAACAGTGCCGCCTCATCACCGCCCGTGCCGGCGCGAATCTCCACGACGACGTCGCGATCGTCATTGGGATCCGTGGTGAGCAGCAGCGCGCGCAGCTTCTCGTAGTCCTTCTCAGCGGCGGTGAGCTGCGCCTGCTGCTCCTCCTCCGCCATCGTCACCATCTGGGGGTCCGACTCCGTGCGCGCCATCTCACCCGCTTCTCGGGCGGCTTCCTGTGCCTCGCGCCAGCGTCGCGCCGCCTCCACCACCTCACGCAGCTTGGCCTGCTCGCGGGAGAGGTTCTGCACACGGTCGAGGTCCTGGTACGCATCCGGCGCGCTGAGCAGTTCCTCGAGCTCGACATACCTGGCCTCGAGTGCCGCAAGGCGCTGCTCGAAGGCGGTCGTCTCCGGCTCCGCCATCAGCGTGCTCCCGATGCCTCGAACACGACGCCATCCCCCTCGCGGGCGGCGTCGAGTGCCGCGATGGCAACCTCGATCTGCGAGTCATCCGGCTGCCTGGTGCTCAGCAGCTGCGCTCCGAGCACCGGCGCGAGCGCGATCCTGCCCACGGCACTGTGTCGAATGCGGATGAGCGCGCGGATGACCTCGAACGAGACGGCCGCGACCACCGGCACGAGCGCGATCTGGCAGATGATCCGGACCGCCGTCGGCAGCAGTCCGAGCGGTGCGAAGACACCGACGCTGACGAAGGCGACGACGACCAGGAATCCGGTGCCGCACCGGGGATGGAGGCGGCTGTTCGCGCGCACATGCTCGACGTCGACAGCCTGCCCCGACTCGAGCGCGTTGATCGACATGTGCTCCGCGCCGTGGTACTGAAACAGACGCCGGACATTGGGGATGAGGCTGATCAGGAGCAGGTAGCCGACGAGGACCGCCGCGCGAATGACGCCCTCGATGAGCACCGAGGTGATCGACTGCGTCCCGTGATGCAGGATCCCGCCCAGGAGCAACGGCACGCCGATGAACAATGCGAGCGCGAACACGAGCGACGCGATCATCGCGCCGCGAAGCGCGCCTTCCCCGATCTCCGCATCCTGTCCGAGCTGGACGATCGCCGACCACTGCAGCGCGCGCATGCCGAGGTGGATCGTCTCGTAGAGCCCGGCCACGCCCCGCAGGAATGGACGCCTCCAGACGCTTCGCGTGTACACGCGCGAGCGCAGTGCATCGGTGCAGATCGCGATCCCCCCATCCGGACGGCGCGCCGCGACTGCGTATCGATCGCGCCCGCGCATGAGCACGCCCTCGATGACGGCCTGACCGCCATAGAAGAAGGTCGCTGGTGGGGCACTGACGGCGTTGACCGCGACGGTGAGCAGGAGGTCGCGAACACGCTGGGCAGACCTCATGGGCGGCATGCTAGTGCACCTTCAGCGCAAGGATGCGTGGCGCCGGCACCGTGCCGGCGCCGCGGGGTCAGGCTTTCTTCGCCTGCTCGGCGCGACGGCGGAACCGTTCGACCTGGCCGCCCGTGTCGATGATCCGCTGTGTGCCGGTGAAGAACGGATGGCACACCGAGCACACCTCGGTCTTGAGCTCCGTCAACGTGGATCCGGTGGTGAAGCTGTTGCCGCACAGGCAGTGGACTTCGGCGTCGACGTGGTACTCGGGATGGATCGATGCTTTCATGGGGCGCCTTGGTTCGCGGGAAGGGACGAGTTCACGATACCACGGGCACCCTGAGCTCAATCCACGGCGATCCCGACAGGCCGGGTGAAGTTGCCGTGGGCCACGTCAGGAAGCCGCTCGACGAGGTGGCGGTAGGCAGCCGCGAGACCGATGCCGTCGTCCGGAAGGAGGCCGCGGCCGGACAGCACCTCGACGAGCCAGTCGTGGTCGCAGTTCAACGATCGCCACTGGATCTGGTGGGCGCCCATCTCGGCGACCGCTTCCACGGTCCGATCCAGCTCGGCGCTCGAATCGGTCACTCCGGGGAATGTGAGGAGGTTCACGCAGACCTGTCCGCCTGCGCGGGACATCACCCGGCCGCATTCGACGACATCCTCGATGGAGTACCCGACGGGCCGGTAGTAGGCGCGAAAGACGGGATCGTTGAAGGAGATGGCGCTGATGCGCACGCTGTTGCAGCCGGCGTCGATCAGGCGCTGCAGGATGTGCGGCCGGCTGCCGTTGGTGTTGACGTGGATCGTGGCTGACGGGTGCTGCTTCCGGATCTGCGCCACCGCATCCGCAAGCACGTCGTCGCGCGTGAGCGGCTCGCCCTCGCAGCCCTGACCAAACGACACGACGGCCGCGTCGCTGCCGCCCAGGTGGAAATCCGCCATGCCCGAAAGCTCAGCGGCAGTTGGCGCGAAACGCATCCGGGGCTGCGGAGCCGGGGCCTGACCGTCCGTTTGCAACGAGATGCAGCCGAGACAGTCCGCGTTGCATGCCGGCGAGGCGGGGAGCGCTCCCTCGTAGCGACGGAGGAAGGTGTTCTGGGCCGTATAGCAGCGCAGGTCGGTGGCGCAGGTCGCGAGGTGGTCGACGAGCCGGTTCCCCGGCAGCGCCGCGCGCGCCGCATCGATCGCCTCAGGGAGGCCGCTCCCCGTGTATCGCGCGGGCTCCCACCAGCCGAACCCGTCGGTGTTGAGTGCGGCGACGCGGAGCTCGTCATGGTGCTCGACGACCGCCGCGTACCCGTACAGCGGCAGCCTCCGGCTGCCCGGCAGGGGTCGTGACGCTGGCAGGAGGGTGCGAAGGTGACCGACTGGCAGGACCGCCGCGACCGGCAGCAGATCCGCTTCGATGTCGACGGGACGGTTCTTGGCGTCGAGTGCGAGCGCCCTTCGACCCGGGAGGTGCATGAGCGTGGTGCCCTCGGGGATGGGGATCAGCTCGAGTGAGTCGAGTCCGACCACCCGCCCTCCCGAGCGCGCTGCAGGACGGAATCCGCCGAGAACCTCGAGCTCGCCGTCGGGACGAGCAACCACGGGACGCATCAGTCGATTGTGCCCTGTGGGTCCGATGCAGCCGGATGGTGTGCCGGCCCGGGCCCGTGCCGGCCGCGACTAGTGTGCCTTCAGAAAGGTCAGCGTTCGCTCGTTGAACTGGGCAACGTTCTCGTAGATCGGCGCGTGCGAGCAGTCCTCGAAGATCACCAACTCCGAGCCCGTGATCCCCTTCTGCAGCGGTTCGACAAAGCGAGTCGAGGTAACCGAGTCGTACCTGCCGAACGTGATCTGCGTGGGGGCGGTGATCCTGCCGAGCTGATCGAGCGCATCGTGCGAGATCACCGCTCCCGTCTGCCGCAGGAACGCGTCGACAGGTTGCACCGGACGGCCGCGGACGAAATCGGACAGCGCGCCGATGTACTCCGGCTTCTCGGCATAGAGCCCCGGCGTGAAGCACCAGGGAAAGATCCCCTTGATGATCAGGTCGGGCATGCTGTCGAGCTGGCGCGCCATCACCTGCCAGGTCTCGACGACGGTGCGCAGGAACAGATCCGTCTTCGGCCATGCGCTGTGCAATGACAGGCTTTTCACCTTCTCCGGGTACTTCGCCGCGAGCCACATGCCGGTGGCCGCTCCGAGCGAGAGTCCCATGACGTGCGCGCGCTCAACACCGATTGCCTGCATAAAGGCTGCGATGTCATCAGCGTACAGTTCCGTCGTATACGTCCCCGCGGGTTTGTCACTGAGCCCCGCGCCACGGAGGTCGACGGAGATGCACGTGAAGTGCTTCGAGTACTCTCCAACCTGGAACGCGTAGCACGCCTGGTCGGCGGCGAGGTACGGGATGAGCACGAGCGGCTCCCCGGTGCCGGTTTGCTCGTAGTAGACGGACAGGTCGCCGGCTTGGACGTTGGGCATCCTGATTCTCTCCTCACTACCCCTGGACGCGCACTGGCCGCGCAGCATACTCGTGGAAAAAGCCAGCGTTTGGAGCAGGCCTCGGAGAACAGTCCCCCTTACCGGTCATGAGGTCGCTGCCGGGGGTTCGCCGTTGATCGACACGATTGCGACCGGAGCGGGCAGCGCCCCGCCGCTGATGTAATCGGCGAGGTTTGTCGCGGCGTTGACGGTGAAGTTGCCGGTGATCTCCGTTTGATTGCTCTGCCCACCCCCGGTGACGACCGGAGCGGTGAGGACGTCGGAGTCCAGGAATATCGCGATCTGCGACAGCCCTGACGGGTCGGCGGGCTGGGCCGTGTATGCCGCGAACGCCGCATTGGTGATCCGTGTCCACTCGGCCGCCCCGGCACCGTCGAAGTTGATGTCGACCGTGACCTGACCCGTCGTCACGTCGGTTCCAACGGTTGCCGATGTGATGTCCCCACCCGGGAGCGCAGCGTCGATCTTCCAGTGATACCCGGTCGGATACCGAATCGAGTCCGAGAACTGCTCCGCGTCGAAACGTCCTCGCTGGTCGGCGAGGAACGTCGTGTTGCCGGGGTCGGGCGCACCTGCGACCGCAGTCGCAAAGGCAACCGACCCCGTTTTCGTGAACACGGCGATCGCGGCAGCCGTCGTCAACGTCGTCCGCACGTCGATGTCACCGTCGCCGCGGATCGCGATTGCCGATTGCGCGTCCGCCGCGTCAGAACGACGCTCAAGGGTCGAGACGACGTTGGAGCGCACCGAGGCGGCATCCGATGTGAGTGGCTCACATGCGGCGGGTGACGCAACCACCGGCGCGTTGGAGTTGCACACCTGGAGCACCAGGTCGGTCCGATAGTCGATCGGCACAAACGGCAGCCCGCACGAGGTCACCAGCACACTGCCCGCGAACGCCACCACCACCGTCAGCTTGCGCAACACCCTTCTCCGTGCAGCGCAGTCTAGGTGCTCAGCGCTGCCGGCGCCTCGTGTTCACGAGCTCCAGCTCGTCATCAGATGGAGCGTCGCTGGCAGTTCCCGACGACCGCGACCGCTCCGGCGCCGATGGCGAAGAGCAGGCAGATGACCACGCCGATGACCGACAGGCTCGTGACCGGTCCGATCAAGCCCGAGAGGAGCAGACCCGCGATCACCACCGCACCCAGAAAGGTCGCAAGTGTCAACCAGTACGTCGACGGGGTCACCCAGGTCGTCCGCAGGCTGCCACTCGCGGGCTTGGAGAACATCGCGATCATGAAGGCGTCGGCGACGGGGATGACCGCCGAGCCAAAGCCACTCGCCGGCGGAACCGGCGCGTCAGGGACTTTGGTGAAACGGTTGGGCATGCATCCAGGGTATTACGCCGCCGCGAGTTCGTCCGGGATCGCGGTCAGAACGTGACTCGACGCGGCGCGGACCACGCGGATGAGCATGAAGCGCTCGATGGGTCCGTCGACCATGAGCCGCTGGAGGTCGCGAGGACTCTCGATGGGCCGGCCGTCGACCTCGACGATGATGTCGCCGGTACAGAGACCGGCGGCATCGGCGGGGCTGCCACCGACCACCTCGACGACCTCGAGCCCCTGGCGCCGGCCGAGGGCACCCTCCCACCGCGGAGGGATCGGACGGGCGACGCCTGCAACGCCCAGGTGGGCGCGCCGCACGCGCCCGTCGCGCACGAGCGCGCCGATGATCCGCTGCGTGGTCGCGTTGATCGGGACGGCAAGGCCGAGGCCGACTCCCGCGAGCGCCGTGTTGATTCCCACGAGGCGTCCGGAGGAATCGGCGAGCGCGCCGCCCGAGTTGCCTGGGTTGAGCGCGGCGTCGGTCTGGATGACATCGTCGATGACCCGCACGTGATCGCCCGCGCGCGCCGGTAGCGAACGCCCGAGCGCACTGACGACCCCCGCCGTCACGCTCCCGGCGAGGCCGAGCGGGTTCCCGACGGCCACGACCAGCTGCCCGACACGGAGCGCGCCGGCGTCACCGAGCCGGGCCGGTTCGAGATCTCCGTGCTCGGCGACGAGCACGGCCAGGTCCGAAAGCGGGTCCCTGCCGCGGACACGGAACCGCAATCGCCGGCCGTCGGCGAGATCGAGCCGGCCCCCGTCACCCCCGGCAACGACGTGCGCAGAGGTGACCAGGTATCCGTCGGAGCTCAGCGCCACAGCCGAGCCGCTCCCCGCCGGAGCGCGACGCCCTCCGGCGGGGGCGACCTGGACGGCCGCGACCGACGGAGCGAGCGCTGCCGCGACCTCGATCAGTGTTCGCGAGTAGGCGTCGAGCGCCTCCGTGTCGTCGCCCGGGTCAGGCGACATCCGGACCTTCGGCCCGGGCCTTCTGGACGGCGGTCAGAGCACCGCGCAAGCTCTCGATCCAGTCGGACTGGTGCTGGCCGACGAGGCGGACACACCAGGCCAGCGCCTCACTGCGACTGCGCGCGACACCCGCCTCGATGAGGGTGTCGAGCACACGGCGGTCCTCGATGCGAAGCCGGGTCATGACCGGAACACCGAGGGTCGTGAACAGCTCTTCGACGCCACCGCAGCGCGCGCCCCACGAGACCTTGCGGCCGAAGAGTCGCTCGGCATCGCGAGCCACCCGGACGCGGGCCTCGCGGGTCTCGCCGCGGAAGCGGGCGATGCGCGCGCTGCGGGCGGCGGCCCTCGTGCCCTCGGTCGCGTCTGCCGCGAGCTCGGGCTCGTCGATCTCGCCGACGATCAGGATCTCGTCGTTGTCGGAGGTGATGGCCGGAGCGGACTTGTAGAGCCCCTCGGGCAGGCGGCCGGCGAACCAGCCGGTGAGCTCGTCGTCGGTGATCGGGTCGGGAGTGTTGTGCGATTTCATAATTACATGATTACACAACAACTCGAGCGCTGCAAGGCTCGTCTCAGACCGGCGTCGGCTCGTTGGACGCCCCCGGCATCTCGAATCGGAAGAGGGAGGCACCGGTCAGGTGGTAGCGCCGGCGGGCGAAGACGAAGCACACCCAGCCGATGACCGTGTTGAGTCCCTTGTCGGCGAGCCGCTGCATCACCGAGATGGCGGTGGCGATGTCGAAGCTCAGTCCCAGAGCGACCAGCAGCCCGGCGGTGCTTGCCTCGACCGCCCCGAGTCCCCCGGGCGAGAAGCTCAACCATGCCGCCCCCTGCGTGACGGCGTAGACGAAGCCCGCACTGATCCAGGACAGTTTCCCGGGATCGACCGCCTGGGCAACCGCCCAGAGCAGCGTGACGGCCATGAGCGCCTGAACCGCGCTGAGCGGCAGCCACCGATAGGTGTCGGGGTGCCGGAACAGGACCCGCGTGTCGCGGTGCAGCTCGTCCACGGCCGGGCGTACCCGCCGCAGCAAGGGGATCTTCTCGACCAGACGCCGCACCCGCGCGTAGAGCCCCTCGATCGTGAGGATCGCGGCGATCGCGATCACGAAGATCATCGGGACGACCACGGCGATCGCGATGTAGTGCAGCCCGATCGCCTTCGGCAGCGCGAGCACGAACAGCATGAAGACGAAGAGCAGCTCCTGTACCGTCTCGCTGGCGACGACTGCACCGAGAGGCACCGATGCAGCCTTGGAGACGAGCAGCGCGCGAGTCAGCTCACCGAGCGGCAGCAACGCCGTCGCCTGACCGGTCTCGGTGAGAAACACAGTGTCCAGCAAGGGAAACTTGATGCCGATCGCGCGATTGAGCGTCCACCATCGAATCCCCTGCACGACGTAGAAGCCGATGCCGAGCATGACGACGAGCGGCACGTACACGAGGTTGAAACGCTCGAACGCGATACCGATCTTGCGCGGATCGGCATACACGAGGAGCGCGGCGATGGCGCCGAATGCAAGCAGCAGTGGGATGTACGCGACCCAGCGCCGTCGCGAGTTCCGTTGCGGGCGGGGAGCGTCGCTCCCGGCTCGAGAGCTTTGCTCGTCGGGAGGTGCAGCCTCCGTCACCACCACGCGATGGTAGGCGCACGGACGCGTTCCGGGCGCTGCTCCCGCGCGACGTCAGTCGGGCGGGGGGCCTCCCGGCCAGGGAAGTGCCGCGAATCCGATCGTCCCTGGCCCGGTGTGCGCTCCGAATATCGGGCTCAGCGGCAGCGTCTCGCTGCGCGCGACCTGCACAGCCTCGGACAGTCTCGAGGCGAGCTCCGCCGCCTCAGCGGGCGCATCCGCGTGGAACACCATGAGCCAGAGCGGTCCGCGACCGAGGTCGGTGACGGCGGCGCGCTCGAGCTGGCGGATCGCGCCGGTCGCGGTTCGCGCGAGGCCGACCCTTCCCGTGTTGCCGCCGTCGACAAGTTTGAAGACCGGCCGAACCCGCAGCGTGTTGGAGATGCCGGCCAGCAATGCCGGGACACGACCGCTCCGCGCCACGTAGGTGAGGGTCGCAAGCGCGCCGTACACGCGCACCTGGTCGCACGCCGCGCGGACGGCATTCACCCATTCGTGCGTCTCATGTGAGGACTCGCGCAGGCACCGTGCGCACCGCGCGATGAGCGAGAACCCGGCAACCGCAGTCCCGGTGTCCATGACGGTGACACGGCGGCGGCCCTCCTCCGCCAGCAGCATGTCCGCCGCGAGGTTCGCCGTGGAGTGCATCCCGCTCCAGCGCTCAGGGATCGTGAGGCAGAGGACCGTCTCGGCGTCGGTCCTGCGGAACGCCTCGAGGTACGTCCCCGCCGACGGGGTGGCCGTTGCCGTCGTGGCTCCGCCGCGCAGGAGACGGTAGAACTCCGCGTAGGTTGACGTGCCGCCGTCGTCGACGAACTCCCGGTCACCGACCGTGATCCGCTGCGGCACCACCACCACGCCCCGCTCGAGGTCCTCCTCGAGCGCGGCGCCGCCGTCGACGACCAGGGCTCGATCGCCGAGTGTCATCCACCGAAGCCAAGTCGCATCATTGGCGGCATCATGATCTCCCCGTGGGTGGTGGCGGGTTGGTGCCTCCTCGCCTACCTGATCGGTGGGCTGCCTATCGGCTGGCTGATGGTGCGCCGTAAGCGGTACGGCCTCGACCTGCGCAAGTTCGGCACCGGCAACATCGGCACGAGCAACGTATACCGCCACGCCGGCATCGACGTCGCGGTCCTCGTGGGCCCGCTCCAGTTCGCGCAGGGGTTCATCCCGGTCTTCGCGGCGCGGCTCGCCGGGCTCCCGGTCGAGACGATGATGCTGATCGGGGTCTGCGCGGTCGCCGGCAACGGGTGGCCCTTCTACATGCGCTTCAACGGCGGGCGTGGCGTTGCGGTGGCGACCGGCGCGGTTGCCTCACTCTCGATCGCCGGGTTGGTCGCGCTGCTGATGTGCTACGCGTGGGGTGCGATCCGCGGTCGCATCGCGCTGGCGGTGCTCGTGGGCTTCGTGATCCTGCCCGTCGTGGCCTTCTTCTTCGGCGGCTCACAGGGATGGGTGCTCGGGACCGGTTGTCTGGCGATCCTGGTCCTGCTCCTGCTCCGTCGCCTCGAGGGCCTTCCTCGCGATGCGCGCGTCTACGGGCACTTCTGGCGGCGCGTGTACCAACGGCTCTTCTTCGATGAGCGTCCCGGGCGTCCACTCATGGGTCCGCGTACGGATCCCGGGGCGGATACCGCTCGTCGCTAGCCCGTTGGCGGCTCAGTCGACGTAGACGTCGCCGAACGGGTACCACCATTCGGGCGCGCGCCGGATCGCGCGCTCCAGGACCGAGGCAACGCGCTGCATGACCACCCCGTCACTGTCACCGGGGGCAGCGGCCACGGGCTCGTGGACGACGAGCCGGTAGAGCCCTCCGATGCGCCAGCACTCGACGGGCATCACCGGGACGTGCGTGACCCGTCCGAGCCAGGCGGCGGCCGTGCTGAAGTCGACCGTGCCGCCACAGAAATCGACGGCGACCGTCTCGCCACGCTCCGGGATATCGCTGAGGATGGCGGCGAATCTCCCCCGGCGGACGGCCCGTATCAAGCCGCGCGCTGCATTGGACGACGACAGGACCTCCATATCCTGGCGGCGACGCGCCCACGCGGCGATGCTGGTGACGAGATCCGATCCCACGGGAGCCATCACCGTCGTGATCCGCAACCCCGATGCGAGCGCGCAACCGGCGGCGACGTCCCAGCTGCCGAAGTGCGCGAGCGCGAACACGCCGCCGCCGGAGGAGGCGAGTGCCTGCCGCGCGTACTCGAGGCCGTAGGCGCGAAAGTGACGGTCCATCTCGCGTGACGAGACTCCGTACTGCCACACGAAGTCGACCGAGGTGCGCGCGAAGTTGCGAAACGAACCGAGCGCGCGGCGGCGGGCCTCGCGCTGATCGAGCGATGGATCGAGGCGTCGGTGGTTGGCGGCGCAGCGCCTGCGCCCAACGGGCGAGCACCAGTAGAAGCACGTGCCGATCAGGTCGGCAAGCGCGTACCTGTTGGGCCCGAACGCGCGCAACACAAGGCTGGCGACCGAGAGCCCCGCTCGCAGTGACCGCGGCGGCGCGTCGAGCACGGCGCCCGCATTCGCCCGAGCCGCCGTCAATGCACCTTCGGCGCCTGGTCGGGCAGGAGCGCGACGTGATGCTTCGCGATGATCTCGCGCACCGTGCCGCTCGCCGCGCGCATGACGAGGCTGTGCGTCTCCGCCCACCAGTTGTGGTACAGGACGCCTCGCAACAGGCCGCCGCCGCTGATGCCCGTGACCGCGACACTCACCTCGCGACCGGGAACGAGTTGTTCCATGCTCAGTGACGCTTCGGGATCGAAGCCCGCCGCGCGCATCGCGGCCGCCTCATCCTCGTGGCGGACCCAGGGACGGCACTGCAACTCTCCGCCGAGGCAGCGCATTGCGCATGCCGCGACGATCGCCTCGCGCGTGCCGCCCGACCCGATCATGACGTCGATCCCGGAGCCGGGCCACGCCGCCATCATCGCGAGGCCGACATCGCCATCACTGACGATCGCAACGCGCGCACCGAGGGACCGCAGCCGCTCGAGCAACGCCTGGTGGCGCGGCCGGTCGAGGAGGACGACGGTGAGGTCCTGCACCTGGACGTTCATCGCAAAGGCGACACGCCGAAGGTTGTTCTCCGGGGTGTCGTTGATGTCGACCGCACCGCGCGCCTGCGGTCCCACCGCGATCTTGTGCATGTAGGCGACCGGCGGCGGCAGCAGGATCCCACCCGTCTCGGCGGCCGCGGCGACGCTCAGCGCCTGGCTGAGACCGCCGGCCACGAGGCTGATCCCATCGACCGGCAGCACCGCCAGGTCCACCCGGTCCCGGCCTCCCCCGATCGTCCGGCCCGACACGAGACGGTTGTTCGAGCCCTCCGGGCCGATCACGATGCGCCCTTCGAACGGCATGCCGAGCAGCGCATCCTCCATCGACTCCTGCCCCGCTTCGCGGGTACCCGCCTTGTCGCCGCGACCGAGCCAGCGCCCGACTGACAGCGCGGCCGCCTCGGTCGCCCGGAGCAGCTCGAGCCCGCGGTTGCGCCCGCGAGAAACCCGCGCCGCCGAGGTGGTGCTCCGCGCAGCCGTGCTCATCGGCTGCAGCGTAGCGACCCGCTACATGATCCCGACGAGTGCAACTCCTGGAACGTCCGCGGTCAGACGGGTCACCGCGAAGGTCGCGGGGTTCACCGCGACCACCCAGCCGTTGGCGTAGCTGTCGCTCTCGAGCTGACCGTAGATCGCACCGCCGGGCGCCCACGCGACGGGGGTGAAGTCGCCGATCGTGGCCGCGATTGCTGCTCCGGTCACGACGGTGAGGATGTGAAGCGTCGGGGTCAGCGTCGCGCCGCAGCTGTCCTCACCGATCGGAATGGTCTCGTAGGCCACGGCACTCCCGGTGGACGAGAACACCGCGTTCCCGGCCACGTTTGCACCCGACATCGGATAGGTGCGCGTGATGCCGCCCATCACCGTGCGAATCGCATCGGTGCCGCCTTTGGCGTTCGTTGCGAAGCAGACATCACCAAGGCCGGGCCCGACGTTGCTCAACGGGCAGGTGCCGTCGGCGGTGAGCGTGGTCACCGTCGCGGAGTCGGGATTGATGACGGCCGAGAACGCCGACTGCATCTGCATGTCGAACGAGCCGCAACCGCAGCCGCCGGTCGGCACCCGAGCGAACGCGATGCCGGGCGTGGTCCAGCCGATCAGGTAGTAATCCCAGGAGTCGGGCGCGTCGGAGGTGGGATGGTTGGGATCGGAGACGCGGTCGCCGATGACCTCAGGAGCCCGACCGGGGTGGACGACGGTGATCTTGTTCACAGCCACGCCACTCGAATTCACGTCGGAGGTCGCGTAGGCGTAGGACACGCCGTCCGGGGCGATCACGACGCCGTTGGCGTCGCTCGGGACCGGGCCCAAGGACCGCACGGTGTTCGCGGTGGTGAGCTCGTGCTCGACACCGCCTTGCGTCCAGTAGGCGCCGCCCAGGCCCGCCCTGGTGAGCCAGGGTTCAGTCGGGGTGATCTCGGTTCTCGCAACCACGGCACCGGCGGCCGTGAGGATCTCCAGCCATTCGTTGCCACCGGTTGCCGGAAGGGTCACCACGACTGAACCGGGGAGCCCGTGAGCGACCGGCGGCAAGGTTGACGCCGGCGGCAGGGTGGGGGTCGGCGTCGAGGTGATCGCCGGACGGGGCAGGTGTGGCGCGGCGTCCGCGAACGCGACGCCGTCGGTCGTCGAACGCAGGGTGACCGCTGAGACGGCCCCGCAGCCGGAGAGGACCAGCACCAGTGCTGGAAGGACAAGGCCGGCGCGCGTCGGGGTCATCGGGAGTGCCTCCGTCTGTCTGGTCAGTGACCGTGCAACGGAGGCGTGCACACGCGGTTTCGCGTAACGAATCGTGCCGTCGCGCGTTGCGCGCCGGCGTCAGACCGCGGTCGGCGTCTCGGTCGGAATCGCGCTGGGGGCGCCGGACTCGGGCACCGCGTTCTCCGCGTTCAGGCCTTTGGTGGCCGCAACCATGAACGCTCGGAAGAGCGGATGGGGGCGCCCGGGGCGCGACCGGAACTCGGGATGGAACTGCGACCCGACGAAGAACGGATGGTCGCGGAGCTCGATCACCTCGACGAGGCGGCCGTTCGGGGAGGTCCCGGAGAACACGACGCCGACCGCGGCAAGGGCCTCGCGATAGTGATTGTTGAATTCAAAGCGGTGGCGGTGGCGCTCGTAGACCACCGGCTCGCCGTATGCCTCAGCGGCACGTGTCCCGGGGGTGAGCTTGCACGGGTACACACCGAGCCGCATCGTTCCGCCCTTCTCCTCGATGTCGCGCTGCTCGGGCAGCAGGTCGATGACGGGGTGCGACGTGAAGGCGTTGAACTCTGTCGAGTTGGCGTCAGGAGCGTCGAGAACCTCACGGGCGATATCGACGACCGCACACTGCATTCCAAGGCAGAGCCCGAGGTACGGCACCAGGTGCTGCCGCGCGTACCTGGACGCGAGCACCTTGCCCTCGATGCCCCGATGCCCGAAGCCTCCGGGCACCACGATGCCGTCCACCCCCTCGAGCGGGGTCATGTCCTCGTCGAGGTGCTCGCTGTTCACCCAGATGAGCTGCAGGTCGGCCCCGCAATGTACTGCGGCATGCCGCAGGGACTCAATCACACTGATGTATGCGTCAGGCATCTCCACGTATTTGCCGACCACCGCAATGCGCACAGGCGGTTTGGGTGCGGCAATCCTGGCGCACAGATCACGCCACTCGGTGAGATCGGGTGCGGTGACATCGAGGCCGAAGAGCTGCACGATGTAATCGCCAAGCCCCGCCTCCTCGAGCATGAGCGGCACCTGGTAGATCGAGCTTGCGTCCGGGACGTTGATCACGGCACGCATGTCGACGTCGCCGAAGAGCGCGATCTTCTCCTTGAGGGGTTGGCCGATCGGCTTCTCGCTCCGCGCGATGATCGCATCCGGCTGGATGCCGATCGAGCGCAGCTGGTTGACCGAATGCTGCGTGGGCTTGCTCTTGAACTCCTCGCTCGCGTTGACGTACGGGACGAGAGTCAGATGCACGTAGCAGACGTTGTTGCGTCCGACGTCATTCTTCATCTGCCGGATCGCTTCGAGGAAAGGCAGTGACTCGATGTCACCGACGGTGCCACCGACCTCCACGATCACGACATCCGGTTGCGGCAGCTCATTTTCGGCCACGCGGAGCACGCGATGCTTGATCTCGTTCGTGATGTGCGGGATCACCTGCACGGTACCGCCCAGGTAATCACCGCGACGTTCCTTCGCGATCACGGATGCGTAGATCTTTCCGGTGGTGACGTTGCTTGCCTTGCTCAGCGCGACGTCGACGAAGCGCTCGTAGTGACCGAGATCGAGGTCGGTCTCGGCGCCGTCGTCGGTCACGAAGACCTCACCGTGCTGATATGGCGACATCGTGCCCGGATCGACATTGAGATACGGATCCAGCTTCTGCATCCCGACATGCAGGCCGCGCGCCTTGAGGATCGTTCCGATCGAGGCGGCGGTGATTCCCTTGCCGAGTGAGGAGACTACTCCGCCTGTCACGAACACGAACTTCGCCATGCGCAGAGCCTCCCGGGATGGTTTGAACGATTGTATCAGCAGTGCGTGACGTGCACGCACCGATGTTCGAATGTGACAGTCAGCCGGCCGTTCTGACTTCGAGAAAGACGACGCGCGTGTCGTCCGTCTCGCCCGTCGACCCGGTGAGCACCAGCTTCGGCTGAGCCTCCCACGTCCCCTCGGCGAGGCCCATCTCCTTGGCGAACTTGCCGACCGGATCGTATTCGCCTCCGTCCCCGGATCCGTAGCGAGCGGGTACGACGATGCTCGGCTCAACGGCGTTCACGAGCTTGGCGGCGTCGATCGCACCGAGCGCGTCGCCTCCGCCGACGGGGATCACCAGGACATCGACGTGTCCGAGACGGTCGATCTCCTCCTCGGTGAGCTGCCGTCGCAGGCGTCCCGCGACCACGACGCGCACGTCGTCGACGGCAACCCGCATGACCGTGGTCTCCCCGGCTGCGAGCCCGAGGATGCTGATCCCACCGATCTCGAACTCACCCGGTCCGCAGACCTCCTGGACCTCACCGTCCCTGGCGCGAAGACGTTCCGTGTCGGTCTTTCCCTCGGTGCGGACGACGAGCGCCTGCGTTCCCTTGGCGAGGCCCGGGAGTGTCGACTGCGGGGGGTCGACCACCACCGTCATGTCCCGGCCGCGAAGTCGGACGCACGAGTGGCCGTGATAGGTCAGTTCCATCGCTGCTCTCCAGTGTGCCGCCTCGGAGGCATCAGCCGCTTCCGACGAGCAGCTCGAGTGACCGCGTCGTCCCGTCGCGGTAGACCGTGAGCGCGACCTGCTGATCCGGCGCCAGTCCCAGGGTCGTGGGGTCGAAGGGATGAGTCGCGTCGATTGAGGTGGTGCCCACCGCCGTCACCACGTCCCCTGCGACGAGCCCCGCCTGGGCAGCCGGCCCACCAACCACGACCGAGAGGATGAGCGCGCCGACCGGCAGGCCCGCGGCCGCCGCCGTGGCGGGATCGATCACCTCGGAGTCCGCGCCGATGTTCGGCACCGCAGTGTTCCCGCCACCCGCGGTCGCGGTTGCCACCAGTTCCGACGCCGCGCTCATCGAGAGGGCGACCACGCCGGGAGCCGCACCCGCGGCATCGACGACCACACCGATCACGTCGCCGTTGCCGTTGAGCAGCGGCGCACCGTCCTGTCGCGAATCGGGCGTCGCATCAACGGTGAGCACATCGCGAATGACGGGCTCGTTGTCCATGAGCGTGATCGCCACGCCGACCGAGCTGATCGTCCCGGTACTCAGGGTCACCGGCGAGAACGGGGTGTGGGCGACTGCGATGGCGAGGTCGCCGACGCGTGGGGCGACCGTTGCGAAGGTGAGTGGCGTCAGGTTCTGTGCGCCGACCGCCTGAAGCAGCACCATCCCGTGGGTCGGGTCGGCGCGGACGATCGTCGCCGGGTAGCTGTGGCCGCCGGCGGTGGCGATGCGGAGGGTCGCTGCACCCTGGATCGCATGGACGCTCGTGACGACCAGCCCGTTCGCTGAGACGACGAATCCGTTGACAATCCCGGTGGGTCCGGATAGCAGCGAGGTGGGCGTGACCGTCCTGGTGAGCACCTCGACGACAGAGGCCGACTTCGCCGACGCGATCGCGCCGGCCGTGAGGGTGTCGCCGTTGCCGCCGCCCGGGCCCACCACCGTCTGCTGAATGACGCGCTCAACGGGACCGAATCTCGCGTAGATGCCCCAGGCGGCAAGACCGCCGCCGATGAGGCCGATGACGGCGCTGAGCACCACCGCAGCGATCATGCGGTCGCGCGGCCGTGCCGGCCTGGCGGCCGTGGTCATTCGGCGGGGGCCTGCGCCCTTCGGCTGAGGTACCGGACGATCCCGGCGGCGTTGCTGTGCACGCCGTTTAGGATCTCCGCCTTCTCGCGAGCGGCTTCGGACAATGCCTCGGGATCGAGGGCAAACGCCTCCGCGAGCGCCGCTGCGACGTCGTCGATCCCCGCTTCGGACGCCTCCTCCATCACCTTCTCGGCCACCCGCACCCATCGATGCAGCATCGCCTCCGCTTCGTCGAGCGTCGCGAGCGGGTCGGCGACGGGGCCGTAGTGCGTCAGGACCAGGTGCTCCGGCCGCAGCTCCGCGAAGCGGCGAAGACTGTTCACCGCCTGCTCGAGATCGAAATCGGGAGGTGGCGTCGCCGGGCGGAGGACGCCGAGATCCGGCAGCAGGACCCCGACGGCATCACCGACGAGGAGCGTCCCCGTCTGCTCGTCGAGGACCGCGTGGTGGTGCTTGGCATGCCCCGGCGAGTCGACGAGCGTGAGGTGGCGGCCGTTGCCGACGTCCACCCGGAACCCGTCGCCCGCGGCGATGAGGCGATCCTCCGGAACCGCGGTCATCCGACCGTACACGCTGTCGAGGGCCGGGCCGTACACCCGCGACGCGCTGTCGATGAGCTTGGTGGGGTCGACGAGATGACGGGCGCCGCGCTCGTGCACGATCACCGTCGCAGCGGGGAAGTCCGCTGCGAGGTCGCCCACCGCGCCGGCATGGTCGAGGTGGATGTGCGTCACGATGATCCAGCGCAGATCCGCGGCTCCGAGCCCGAGCGCTGCGAGGGCCGCATGGACCGCGGGAACACTCGACTGTGAACCGGTCTCGACGAGCGCGGGCATCGGCCCGTCGATGAGGAAGCCCGCGGTGAGCTGGTCCATGCCACCGAGCAGGGTGTCGAGCTGACGTATCCCGGGGGCGATCTCGACCGTGTCGCTCACTGCTTCTCGGCCCAGCCTATGGAGCGGGAGTCGGAGACGCTGCGGCCTGCTGCGCGAGCAATGACTGCAACGTCTGCAGATCCTTCTGCACCTTGGCCTCGTCAACGCCGTACAGCGTGTAGTTGCCCGCCACGAGCGCAGCCTGCGCTGCGGCGTTGTCGGTCACGAGCTGCTTGTCGATCGCGATGATCTGCTGCTGCAGCGACCCTGTCGGTGTCGGGGTCGGCGTCGTGCCCGGGCTCGGGGTCGGGGCCGGGGATCCGGACGGCGACGGTGACGGCGTCGGCGGCGTGGTCACCCCTCCGGGGTTGTTGCTCAAGCCGGGGATGGGTTGGGTGGTGTTCAGCAGTGCCTGCAGCGCCAGGTTGAACGATGTCCCTTGCGCGATGCTCGTCTGTGTTCCGACGATGACCTCCTGCAGCTGGGGGAACGCGGTACCGCCGTTGGCGGCCGCCGTCACATAGAGGGGCCGGATGTACAGGAACGAGTCGTTGTTGAAGGGAAGGACGATGACGTTCCCCAACGTCACCGTCGAACCGTGCTGGCCCAGCAGGCTGATCTCCGAGCTGATCTGTGGATTGGTATTGATGTTGTTGTCGAACTGCAGAGGCCCGAGGACGTTGTCGGCATTGTTGAGGCGGACGGAAACGAGCTTGGGATCGTTCGTGCCCGTGTAGTCACATTCGGCGGCGAGCCACGCAGTCATGTTGTTCGCTGCATTCCCGCTCCCGCTCGCGCCCGGAGAGAAGGTCTGCAGGAGCACGAACTGCGGGCTACTGGTGCCGGGCAGCGTCACCTCGACGTAATACGCGGTCGTCGCCTGGTTGCTCCCGTTGAGACTCTCCTGCGCGATGTTGAAGAGGTCGGCGCCCTGGAAGAACACCGAAGCATCGGTGATGTGCACCTGTGCGTAGGCCTGAGCCTGGTCGTTGAACAGGTCTTCGGGGTAACGGAGATGCGAGCGGAGATATTGCGACATCTGGCTGAGCGGCGTCAGCAGCCCCGGGTAGATGGCGTTCCATGCCGCCGTGATCGGTTCGTTGAGGTTCACCGCGTAGAGCGTGATGCTGCATGTCTTCGCGTCGATGACCGCCTTCACCGCGTTGCGCATGTATGAGGTTCCGTCGTTCTGCTGGAACGAGTCGGGGAAGCGTGATGTCTTGACGTACGCGTCCGCGATCCACATGAGGTGGCCCGTGCCCGGGTCGACGACGATGTACGGATCCCCATCGACGGTCAGGAACGGAGCCAGCGAGGTGATGCGGGTGCTGATCTCCCGGTTCACGAGCGCCCGGCTGTTCGCCGTGAGGGAGTTGTTGAGGAAGAGGTTGAAACCACCGAAGTCCTGCAACGAGATCGCGAGCTTGTCGATGGGGTTGGTGATCGGGATGCCGACCTGGCTGCCGTTGGCATGGACGGTGCTGTCACCGGCTCCCAGCGGGTAGTTGAACTCGGCCTGGGCCGTGCCGGAGACGACGTTCTGCGTCGTGGCCAGACCGCAGTAGATGCTCGGATCGGCCGTGGTCGAGTTGTCGAAGCTCAGGTCCGAAGGCGATCCCGCGGTGACCTGCGTCATCGGCTGCTGACCCACCAGCACCTCCGGCTTGCCTTCGCCGCCCACGGCGTTCACCGAGACGGCGGTGACACCGTATCCATGCGTGAAGTTCAGCGACGTGTTCACGAACGAGGGGTTCGGAACGTCGTTCTCCGCGATCTCTCTCGGTCCGATCATGACCTCGACGTCACCGCCGGCCGCATTGGGGTACCGGTCGACGGTGATGGTTGAGTAGGTCTGATAGCTGCGACTTCGGTCGACCTGCGCGAGGGCGTCCTGCAGTTGCGTCGGATCCTGGATGCGGACGTTCTGCAGCGTGCCGAGGTCCGATTCGAGATCACTGAGCGTCGGCGCGTGGGGCGTGCCGAAGGTCCGACTCTCGACGTGCGGGTCCGTCCCGCTGCTCTCGATGTCCCAGGCATAGCGGCTCGTGTTCAGGTACGCGGAGATCGTCGACGTCTGCGCGGTCTGCTCATTCGGACCGACGCTCGTCGCCTGGTACACGGCTGCGGGAACGCCCTGGGTCAGGGCGGCGACCAGCAGCCAGCCGCCGAGCATCGACGCGAAGGCAATGGCCGTGCCGGTGGAGAGCCGCCTCCAGCGGACCACGAGGATGACCAGGGTGGCGATCGCGAGGACAAGCGCGAGGACCTGGAGGAACCCGAGGACCGGCTGGATAACCGCCCGTTGTGTGGCGTCCAGGCCGACGTAGGGGGTTCCATTCGCGGAGATCGTGTGCGAGCTCGTTGCGAGGTGGTAGACGCCGAAGTGGGCGCCGGCCGCCGCGAGCAGAAAGATCGCTGCGAGCCCGATCGCGCCGGTGATCACGGCGACGCGCAACGCGTCCTCCGGCGACCGGCCTGGCGGAGGCTCGAGCGGCAGTGGCAACTCCTCCGGCGCGTTCATCACCGTGATCGAGACGAACGCCATGACGATCGCCCCGAGCAGGCCGAGGATGACGCCCCCCCACAGCAATCCCATGAAGTCGTCGATGGCGGGAAGAGTGAAGACGAAGAACGAATAGTCGGCGTGGAAGACGGGGTCCGTGGCCCCGAAGGGCACCGAGTGCATCCAGACGAGGATGTCCTGCCACTCGCCAGAGAGGGTCGATCCGCCGACCACGCCTGCGAGCACCGCGATCACGCCGCCGCTCCAGAGCACGATCGAGCGCCCCCGCCGATCCAGGTTCGCTGCCGACATGGACCAACCGACAGCACTCGCCCCGACGAGGACAGCCACGATCGCGAACCCGATCAGGAACAGGACGATATGCGCGATGAGCGGCGTCCAGAACACGTTCGTGTGGCCGACGCTCTGGTAATAGAGGTAGTCGGCGCGCAGGCCCAGGAGCCATCGCGCCACCACCAGCAGGATGACGATCCCGACGATGACGCTGATCAGCACGATCCGCCGCCGAAGCTGTCCGGGCGGCCTCACGATCCGTGGGCGGGATCGCCTGCGCGCGAACAGCTGCTCGGGATCGAAGCCGAAGGCGCTCATGGACTCACCGAGTGTACAAGCGGAGTGTCAGCCCGCCGTTCGGGATCAGCGACGTTGGAGGAGAAGCCGAACGTCGAACGGGTCGCGCCGGCGGCGAACCCTGCGGGAAACCTCGGGGCGGATCTGCACCATGTACGGCTCCTGCTGGCGCAGCACCTCCTCGATGGCGTCGGCGATGAGCATCCCCGGATGGACCGTCGGGACCCGCTCGCTGAGGGCCTCCGCCATGCGATCCGTGACCTCGGTCAGATTGAGCTCATGGGCCTGCTCGAGTACGTCGAGGCAGTCGTCGAGCCGGCGCAACCGGAGGCGACGGTCCTCGCCATCCATGGATGTCATCGTGCGTCCACGTTAGCGCACAACCGGCGCAAAGGGACGCGGGATCAGGGTGAGACGGGGACGCGCCGGCGCGGGCGGGCAGATGCCGCCCGAGTCCCGGTGACGCGAGCCGCCTCGTGCCGAGGGGGCGGCAGCGTGCGGCCGAGGTACTCGCCGGTTGCGCTGCGCGGGTTCGCAGCGACCTCTTCCGGCGTGCCCGCCGCGACGATCTCGCCACCGGCGTCCCCGCCTCCGGGTCCGAGATCGATGATGTGGTCCGCCGTCTTGAGGACGTCGAGGTTGTGCTCGATGACGATCACGGTGTTTCCGGCGTCGACGAGGCGGTGCAGGACGCTGAGCAGCTTCTCGACATCCGCGAAGTGGAGCCCGGTCGTCGGCTCATCGAGGATGTAGAGCGTGCTCCCCGTATCGCGACGAGAGAGCTCCGTGCTGAGCTTCACGCGCTGCGCCTCGCCACCGCTCAACTGCGTTGCCGGCTGGCCGAGGCGGATGTAGCCGAGTCCGACATCCTGCAGCGTCCGCATCCGTCGGAGGATTCGCGGTTGATTCTCAAACAGGACGGCCGCTTCATCGACCGTCATCTCGAGCACGTCGGCGATGCTCTTGCCGCGGAACTTCACCTCGAGCGCCTCGCGGTTGTAGCGGCGTCCCTTGCACACCTCGCATGGGACGTAGATGTCCGGGAGGAAGTGCATCTCGATCTTGATCATCCCGTCGCCCGCACACGCCTCACAACGGCCGCCCGAAACGTTGAAGGAGAAACGCCCCGGCTTGTAGCCGCGGATCTTCGCCTCGGGCAGCCTCGCGTACAGGTCGCGGATGTCCGTGAACACCCCCACATACGTGGCCGGGTTGCTGCGTGGGGTGCGGCCGATCGGCGACTGATCGACGTCGATCACCTTGTCGATCAGCCCGATGCCCTCGACGCGGTCATGCAGCCCCGGACGGTGCTTCGCCCGGTACAGCGACTGCGCGAGCTTCCGGTACAGGATGTCGTTGACCAGCGTGCTCTTGCCGCTGCCGCTCACGCCGGCGACGCAGATGAAGGCTCCGAGCGGAAAGGCCACGTCGACGTTGCGCAGGTTGTTGGCGCGCGCGCCGCGCACGACGAGCTTCTTCCCCGAGATCGGCCGCCGGATCAGCGGCAGCGGGATGCTGCGCTCGCCGCGCAGGAACTGACCCGTGATGCTCTCAGGTGTCGCGAGCACGTCTTCGACCGTCCCGGACGCCATGACGAATCCGCCATGCTCACCTGCGCCGGGGCCGACGTCGACCACCCAGTCCGCGGCGCGGATGGTCTCCTCGTCGTGCTCGACGACGATCAGCGTGTTGCCGATGTCGCGGAGCGCGATCAGCGTCCGGATCAACTTGTGGTTGTCGCGCTGATGCAGCCCGATCGACGGCTCATCGAGGATGTAGAGGACGCCCATCAGCTTGCTGCCGATCTGGGTCGCGAGCCGGATGCGCTGCGCCTCACCACCGGAGAGGGTCGCCGCGCCGCGGTCGATGGTGATGTAGTCGAGCCCGACGTCATGCAGGAAACCGAGACGCTCTTTGATCTCCTTGATGACCTGACGCGCGATCGTCTGCTCGCGCTCGCTCAGCCGCAGAGTGTCCAGCTTGAGCAACGCCGCGGCGATGCTGTGCTTGCAGAACTCCGCGATGTTCATGCCGTCGATCGTCACCGCAAGGTACTCGGGCTTCAGCCGCGCGCCGTTGCAGGTCGGGCACGCCTTCTGCATCATCAGGCGCTCGATCTCCTGCTTCACCCAGTCCGACTCGGTCTCGCGATAGCGACGCTGCAGGTTGTTGATGACGCCTTCGTAGCCGGCATCGAAGCTGCGCGAATGGCCGCTGTGCGAGACGTAGCGCATGCGCACCGTCTCGTCCTTCGGAAGACCGTACAGGATCACGTTGCGTTCTTTCGGATCAAGATCGCTCCAGGCGACGTCGAGCGGGATCTTGAAGCGCTTGCAGACGGTCTCGAGCACCTCCATCATCCAGTGCTGCGACGGTCCGCGCGTCCATCCGGAGAGCGCCCCCTCGTCAATGCTCAGGGACGGATCAGGGACGACTGCGTCGGGATCGACCTCGAGCCGCACGCCGAGCCCCGTGCATACGGGACACGCACCATGCGGATTGTTGAAGGAGAAGTTGCGCGGCGCCGGCTCCTCCATCGAGATCCCGCAGTACACGCACGCGTAATCCTCGGAGAAGAGCATCTCCGTCATGCCGCTCTCGGGGTCGGCGGGGATGAGCAGGATGAGGCCGTCACTCAGCTTCGATGCCTGTTCCAGGGACTCGTTGAGCCTTGAACGCAGCTCCGGCCCGATGATGACGCGGTCGACGACGACCTCGACATCGTGCTTGAACTTCTTGTCGAGCGTGATCGGATCTGACAGATCATGGAGTTCGCCGTCGACTCTCACGCGCACGTAGCCGAGCCGTTTCGCCTCATCGAAGACGTCGCGATGCTCGCCTTTGCGGCCCTGCACCATCGGCGCCGAGATGAGGAGTCGCGTTCCTTCCGGGAGCAGCAGCACCTGATCGGCGATCTGCTCGATGGACTGCTTGCTGATCTCGCGACCACACTTCGGACAGTGGGGGTGGCCGATTCGCGCGTACATCAGGCGCAGGTAGTCGTAGATCTCCGTCACGGTGCCGACCGTGGAGCGCGGGTTCTTGCTCGTTCCCTTCTGATCGATGGAGATCGCCGGGCTCAGGCCTTCGATGTGATCGACGTCGGGCTTCTCCATCTGGCCGAGGAACTGACGCGCATACGCGCTCAGAGACTCGACGTACCGTCGCTGTCCTTCCGCATACACGGTGTCGAACGCGAGCGACGACTTCCCGCTGCCCGACAGACCCGTGATCACGATGAGCTTGTCGCGCGGCAGCGTCAGGTCGATGTTCTTGAGGTTGTGTTCGCGCGCGCCGCGAATGACGATCTGATCGTTGGGCATTGACCGTCTAGCGTACCCAAGTGGTGTCGATGACCAACCTGCACCTTCGGGATCTGAGACGCAAGCCATGGCGAGCAAGCATAGCAAACATATGTTCGTCTCGTGGAATGGGCCGGCCGGTACGCCAAGGCCCTATGGCTGCGGTTGAAGGCATCCGACTCCGTCACGCACTGCCGGATGGCCGAGCACACGTATCCCGGGGGTATCGAGGCGCTACGCCACGTGACGAACGAACTGCCGACGCCGGCGATCAATCCCGCGCCGACAGCGAGGTGGCCGATCGATGATGGCTTGCCCGCAACGTTCAGAGACAATCTCACCCTCCTGTCGGGTGGAGATCACTCCGTGGGCGGCGCGCTCGGAGGTCCGGCCGCGGCGCCGGCGACCGCTTCGGCCTTTTCCTTCTTCTCGCGGCGGACGCCCTTGGGCACGAGGCGCATCGTGACCTCGCCCTCGACGACCTCGACGATGACCTGGTCACCTGGACCGTGCTTGAGGCGGAGCAACTCCTCGCTGAGCGGATCCTCGATGACGCGCTGGATCACCCTTCGGAGTGGCCGCGCCCCATAGATCTTGTCGAATCCCTCTGCGACGAGCATCTCCTTCGCATCGTCGGCGACGGTGAACACGAGCTCCTGCGCCGCCAGGTGCACTGCAACCTTGGCGAGCATCAGGTCGACGATCTGGCGCATCTGCTGATGGTCGAGGCGCTGGAACACCACGACCGCATCGACGCGGTTGAGGAATTCCGGCCGGAATTGCTTCTTGAGCTCGTCCATGATGCTGTCGCGCATCTTCCCGTGCTCCGACGACGACGCCCGCTCGTCCGGCACGGCCGGTTGGAAGCCCAGCGACATATTCAGCTTGAGACCGTGGACACCGAGGTTGCTGGTCATGATGATGATCGTGTTGCTGAAGTTGACGGCCTTGCCCTTGGCATCGCTCAGCCTGCCGTCCTCGAGGATCTGCAACAGCATGTTGAAGACCTCGGGATGCGCCTTCTCGATCTCGTCGAACAGCACCACCGAGTAGGGGCGGCGCCGAACGGCTTCAGTCAGCTGACCACCCTCGTCATAGCCGACGTACCCGGGAGGCGACCCGACCAGTCGCGCGGTCGAATGACGCTCCATGAACTCGCTCATGTCGAGCCGGATGATCGCGTCCTCGTTGTCGAAGAGGAACGCCGCGAGCGCGCGCGAGAGCTCGGTCTTGCCGACACCGGTCGGGCCGAGGAACATGAACGAACCGATCGGCCGCTTGGCGTCCTTGAGCCCCGCGCGTGCACGGCGCACCGCCTGCGAGATGACCTTGACCGCTTCGTCCTGACCGACGATCCGCTTGTGGATCTCTTCCTCCATGCGCAGGAGGCGCGAGGTCTCCTCTTCGACAAGCCGCGACACGGGAACGCCCGTCCATGACGAGATGATCTCGGCGATGTGCTCCTCGGTGACTTCCGGGATGTTCGCGCCGAGCTCGTCACGCCACTTGGTCTCCTGGGAGACGTACTTGTCCTTGAGCTTCTTTTCCTTGTCGCGGAAGTTCGCAGCGGTCTCGTAGTCCTGGGCGGCGATCGCCTCTTCCTTCTGCGTCTGGAGCTCGCGAATCTCGCGCTGCATCGCACGAAGATCGTCGGGCGTCGTCGTGAGCTTCATGCGCACACGCGCGCTCGCCTCATCGATGAGGTCGATCGCCTTGTCCGGCAGTGAGCGGTCGCTGACGTAACGCACTGACAACTCGGCGGCGGCCTTGAGCGCGTCGTCGGTGATGGTGACCCGATGGTGCTTGTCGTAGAGCGGACGGATGCCGTGCAGGATCTCGATGGTCTCCGCGAGCGACGGCTCGTCGACGAACACCGGTTGGAAGCGACGCTCGAGGGCGGCGTCCTTCTCGATGTACTTGCGGTACTCGTTGAGCGTCGTCGCACCGATGCACTGAATCTCACCGCGCGCGAGCGCGGGCTTGAGAATGTTGGCGGCGTCGATGGCGCCCTCCGCGGCGCCGGCGCCGACCAGCGTGTGCAACTCGTCGATGAACAGGATGACCTCACGCGACGCGCGGATCTCGTCAAGGATCTTCTTCAAGCGCTCCTCGAACTCGCCGCGGTACTTGGTGCCGGCGACGAGCGCGCCCATGTCGAGGGTGAGCACGCGCTTGCCCATCAATGACTCGGGGATGTTGCCGAGGATGATCTGCTGCGCAAGCCCTTCGGCGATCGCCGTCTTGCCAACGCCGGGCTCGCCGATGAGCGCGGGGTTGTTCTTGGTGCGGCGGCTGAGGATCTGCACGACCCGCTCGATCTCCATCGCACGTCCGATCACCGGATCGAGCGCGTTCTTGATCGCGAGGTCGGTCAGGTCACGGCAGAACTGGTCGAGCAGTGGCGTCTTCGAAGGCTTCTTCTGTGCCTCCTTCGACTCCTCGTCGATGCCGGACTCATGGAGCAGCTTGTCGATCTCGCCGCGGACCTTCTCGAGGTTGGCGCCGAGGTCCTCGAGGACGTGGGCCGCGATGCCCTCACCCTCGATGAGCAGACCGAGCAGCAGGTGCTCGGTGCCGACGTAATTGTTGCCCATGCGACGCGCCTCTTCAAAGGAGATCTCGATGACCTTCTTGACGCGCGACGTCGGGATGATCTGCTGAATGATGATGCGCTCGTTGCGACCGAGCACGGACTCAATCGTGCTGCGAACCTTGTTGATCTCCACGC
>JBAUTG010000093.1:0-18290 GCA_049582105.1 Candidatus Dormiibacterota bacterium
GGCGAGCGCGGCGCCACTGCCGCGGCTGACCACCTTGGCGACCGGGCATCCGAGGTTCACGTCGACGAGGACGGCGCCGCGCGCCACGCATACCTGGGCCGCGTCCGACATCACCGCCGGGTCGCACCCCACCAGCTGTGCGGCGACCGGCGAGACGTGTGACGGGAAGTCGAGGAGATGGAGCACCGCGTCGGTGCTGCGGACGACCGCCTCAGCCGCGACCATCTCGGTCGAGACGAGGCCGGCCCCGAACTCACGGCACAGCTCACGGCAGGGGGCGTCGGTGATCCCGACCATCGGCGCGACGAGCACCGGTGACGAGAGCTCGAGCCCGCCGATCGCGAGCGGACGGATGGACGTCGCTGCCAGGGCCATCGCCCCATGGTACGGGGGCGGCGCCGGCGCCTCAGCGATTCAGGTCGTGGATCATTCGCAGTCCGTGGAGCGTCAGCCGCTCATCGACGATCTCGATCGACGGCGTCAGCGCCGCGAGCGCGGTGGCGAGACCACCGGTCGCGATCACCTTCGCGGTGCCCTCGATCTCGGCGCGGAACCGGGCGACCAAACCCTCGACCAGCCCGACGTACCCGAAGACGATGCCGGACTGCATGCTCGCCGTGGTGCTGTGTCCGATCGCCTCGGTCGGGGCGGCCAGCTCGATCCGGCTGAGCATCGCGGCGTGGCTCACCAGGGCGTCGTGGCTGAGCTGGATGCCGGGAGCGATCGCTCCGCCCAGGTAGTCGCCCTTGGCGTCGATGGCGTCGAAGGTGGTGGCCGTGCCGAAGTCGACGAGCACCGCCGGGCCGCGGTAGAGGTGATGCGCCGCAATCGCGTTCGCGATGCGGTCCGCGCCGACGCGGCGCGGGTCGTCGTAGTGGATGCGGATGCCCGTCCGCGTGCCGGGTCCGACCAGCATCGGCGCCTGATGGAAGTAGGTGTGCGAGAGTTCGTCGATGCTCCGGGCGAGCGTCGGCACGACGCTGCTCACCACCACCGCCGTGACCCGGGCGGGAGCGAGGTCCTGGCGCGCCAGGAGGTCGACGAGCACCAACCCGAGCTCGTCGCCGGTGAAGCGATCGTCGGTGTGGATCCGGAAATCCGCCGTGAGCGCCTCGCCGTCGAAGACCCCGAGGACGATGTTGGTATTCCCGACGTCGATCGCGAGCAGCATGGCGGCGAGTGTAGGCATCATCGCCTCGTGATCGCGCTCCTCGACATCGGCGGGACGAAGGTCGCGGCAAGCGCCGGTCGTGACGCCGCGATCGGGACGGTCCGTCGGGAGGCGACGGCGCAGTCGTCTCCGCTGACGTCGCTGCGCAGCATGGTCGAGACCGTGATGAACGGGAAACTCCCGGAGGCAATCGCGATCTCCGCGCCGGGCCCGTTCGACCGCGAACGCGGCGCGCTGCTCAACCCGCCGGGGATGCCCCCCGCGTGGCACGGGCTCGATCTCGCCCACCTGCTCGGGCAGCGCTTCGACTGCCCGGTGATCGTCGAGAACGACGCGAACTGCGCTGCACTTGCGGAGGCTCGCCTCGGCGCCGGCGCGGGCAGCGGCACGGTTGCGTACTGGACCGTCTCCACCGGCATCGGCCTCGGCGTCGTGCACGGCGGGCGCATCGTCATGGGCAGGCACGACAGCGAGGGCGGCCACATGGTGCTCTGGCCGGGATGGGTCGGCGGGACGCCCTGTCACTGCGGCGGCATCGGCTGTCTCGAGTCGCTGGCGAGCGGCCGGGCGATCGCGCGCCGCTACGGCGTCCCTGCGGAGCACCTGACCGACCCGCTGGCGTGGGCCGAGATCGGCCGCTGGATCGGGCTCGCCGTCGTCAACGTCACCGCCCTCCACGACCCCGATGTCGTCGTCTTCGGCGGCGGTGTCTGCGCCAGCTGGCAGCGGTTCGCACCGTCGCTGTTCGAGACCGTGGAGCGGTATCTCCGCCTGCAGCCCCGTCCCGAGATCGTGCTGGGCAACCTCGGTGAGTCGCGCTCCCTGATCGGGGCACTGCTCGTCGCGGAGGACCACATGCGTGACGCGGCGGCCGCGGCCACGGCGCGGTAGGCTACGGCGCCCATGACCGTCCACCTGGTGTGCGACAGCACCGCCGACCTCACGCCCGAGTTTCGCGCCGGGCACACGGTGCGGGTGGTGCCGCTCAAGGTGATCTTCGGTGAGGAGACCTTCAACGACGGTGTCGACATCACCGCGGACGCGTTCTACGCGCGGCTCGCGAAGCCCGGTCCGTTCCCGAGGACGTCCCAGCCGACACCCGGAGAGTTCGAGACCGTCTTTCGTGAGCTCGGCGCCGACGGCGGATCGATCGTCTGCACCACCATCTCCGCCGACCTGAGCGGCACCTACGCGTCAGCCACCCAGGCCAGGGCCGCGCTCCCCGACCTCGACATCCGGGTCATCGACACCCGAAGCGTCGCGGTCGGCCACTATGCCGCGGTGCGGGAGGCGGCCCGCGCCGCCGAGGCCGGTGGCGATGCCGACATGGTCGTCGCCGCCGTCACCGGCGTGCAGAACACGCTCCGCGTTCTGTTCACTGTGGAGACGCTCGAGTTCCTGCGCCGCGGCGGCCGCATCGGCGGGGCTCGGGCGCTGCTCGGCTCGATGCTCGACATCAAGCCGGTCCTCGAGATCAAGGACGGGGTCATCGAACCGGTTGCGCGAGTGCGGACGTATCCACGCGCGATCGATCGAGTCTTCGAGGAGTTCTCGGCGGCGGCGACTGCCTGGGGCGGCGCCGAGGTCGTCGTCGCTTCGGCCGACCGTCCGAAGATCGCCGAGGCTCTCGTCGAGCGGATGCGGTCCCAGGCGTCGGGGGAGCCGGCGCTCACGGTCGTCGGCCCGGTCATCGGCTGCCACAGCGGCCCGGGCGCGATCGGCGTGGGCTTCTACAAGCCGCTCAGCTAACCCCCGGGGGCGCCGTCCGGGTGTGAGGGTTGCCAAGGACTGGCGGCGGGCAACCTGGCCAGGGCACGTTCATCCAGGCGGACCGGCTGGGGCAAATCGTCGCCTACGCGTACAAACCACCTGAGCCGGGTTAGGATTCCGGATCAGGGTGACACCATGGTGATCAGCGCCCTCGATGAGGGCACCGTCCTGCAGGGCGTCGTCGTTCGTCTCGACGAGGTTGGACGGCGGAGCCAGATCGTGCACGCGGCTGCCAGGGTGCTCGGACGCAAGGGGTACGGCGCGACCTCACTCAAGGACGTCGCCCGCGAGGCCCGGGTCGCCCCGGGGCTCCTCCATTACTACTTCGAGTCGAAGGAGGACCTGCTCCTCGAGGTGGTGAGCGTCATGGAGCGCCAGGTGATCGCCGACTGGAAGGCCGCGATCGCCGGGATCGAGGATCCGCTGGAGCGCATCGTCGCCGGCCTCGATCACGCCGAGGCGCGCTGCGCGGAGCAGCCGGAGATCTACCGGCTCGTCCTCGATCTCTACACGGTGAGCCTCAGCAGCCCGGCGCTGCGCCACCGGTGTGCCGAGGTGTGCTCGCACCTCGTCGATGAGATCGAGATGGAGGTGCGCCGCGCGCTCGGCCCGCTCCCCGCGTATGCGCTCGTCGCGCCGCGCGACCTTGCCGGCGCCATCGCCGGGGCCATCGACGGCGTTGCGCTTTCCTCACTCGTGCTCGAGCAGCCCGCGGCCGCCCGCTTCCACGCGCTCAAGGTGCTCCTGCTCTCGCTGGTGGTGACCGCCTACGTGACCGCCGGCCAGGAACCACCGATCGCCCGCCTCGGGGAGATGCTCAGCCGCCACCCGTGACCGCGCTCGGCAGCGGTGGCAGGATCGCCACCGTCGCGCCGATGGGACCCGGCTCCTCGCCCTCGGCCCGTCCCCAGAAGCGCGAGAACCTGCCGTCGTAGCCGACCGCCAGGCCTCCGTGCATCGAGACCGGGGCGTCGTCCCAGTGCGGCGTGTGCCCGTGGACGACGCGCGTGGCACCGAAGTGGTCGAGGTACCGTCGGAGCCGCTCCGGCGCGTCGAACCCGTGCCGCCCGATCGTGTAGCGCAGCGACTGGAAGGCGCCGCCCCGGGTTGCCAGCCAGCCCCGGACGGCAGCGTTCACCGCGTCGACCGTCTCCCCGATCTCCGCGTAGCGATCGTCGTCGGTGTGCTGTGCAAGGGTCCCGTCCTCCAGCTCCACGAGGAAGGGCAGGCCGCGCAGCCACGCCTCCAGGGCGGGATCCGCAGCGACGGCGTCCAGGTCCGCCCAGTCACCTCGCCGGCTGAGCCAGAGGTCCTCGATGCTGAGCCCGTCGCGGGTACGCCACGCGCCGAGCTGGTCCCCGCCGCGTGAGCGCTCGAGCATCACGAGCAGGAAGAGGTCGTGATTGCCGAGGACCGAGCGCGAGTTGCGCCGTCGCATGGCGAGCTGCGCCGCGGCCGCTCCGCCACCGGCGCCCGGCTCGCCGCCCTGGAAGAAGTCACCGAGGAAGACCGTGTCGACCTCGTCCTCCGGATACCCGGCAAGCGCCTGCATGAGCCGGTCGACGTCTCCCTGCACGTCGCCGACGATCACGGTGGATCGGGTCACGTCCTCAGGATACGAATCGGAGATGGGACCGCATCAGCCGCCCGCCGCCGCTCTCCGAGTCCTCGCGACCAGCGTGCGTCCCCGCATGAGCTGCCGGGCGACCGATTTCGGACCTGGTCCTCCGGGCACGTCGCGCCGGCGCAGCGCCGCATCCGGGTCGAAGACTCGCAGGACCTCCGGCGTGAACCGGCCCGATGCGGCCTGCCACTCACCGAGGTCGAGATCGGCAAGCGTTCGTTGCTCGGCAAGGGTTTTCGCCACCAGCTCGCCCACGATGGTGTGCGCCTCGCGGAAGGGGACGCCGTTGGCAACGAGGTGCTCCGCGACGTCGGTTGCCTGGAGCGCGGGGTCGGCCGCCGCCGCGCGCATCACATCGACGTTGAAGTGCACGACGGCGATCACCTCGGTGAGCATCCGCAGCGTCGCCGCAGTCGAGTCCACCGCGTCGAAGAGCGGCTCCTTGTCCTCCTGCAGATCCCGGTTGTACGTCAGCGGCAGGCCTTTGAGGACGGTGAGGAGCGCGACCAGGTCACCCATGACGCGGCCGCTCCGTCCACGCGCGAGCTCCGCGACGTCGGCATTCTTCTTCTGCGGCATGAGCGACGACCCCGTGGCGTGGCTGTCGGGGAGGCTCACGAACCCGAATTCGGCGCTCGACCACAGCACCAGCTCCTCACCGAGACGCGAGCAGTGCACCATGGTCAGCGCGCATGCGGCAGTGATCTCGACCGCGAAGTCGCGGTCCGCGACGGCATCCATGCTGTTCGAGGCGACGCGCGCGAACCCGAGCTCGTGCGCGACGCGGTCCCTGTCGAGCGGGAGTGTGGACCCCGCCAGCGCGCCGCTGCCCAGCGGCAGCTCGTCACACGCGGCCCGCGCGGCCCCGAGACGCAGCGCGTCGCGCGCGAACATCTCGACATAGGCGAGCAGGTGATGCGCGAGCGAGACCACCTGCGCGCGCTGCAGGTGCGTGTAGCCGGGCATCGGCGCGCGACGGTGCTCCGCCGCTCGGACCACGAGTGCCTCCTCCAGCCCGGCGAGCGCAAGGAGCAGGTCGGTGCACGCGCGACGCGCCCACATGCGCAGGTCCGTGGCCACCTGGTCGTTGCGGCTGCGCCCCGTGTGCAGCATCCCCGCAACCGGCCCCGCGAGCTCGAACAGACGGCGTTCCACAGCGGTGTGGATGTCCTCGTCGCTCGCCGCCACCACGAAGGTGCCGGTCGACAGCTCGGATGCGACGGCGCGCAGTCCAGCGTCGAGTGCACGATGCTGCGTGCTGCTGAGCACGCTGATGCTGCGCAGCATCCGCGCGTGCGCGCGCGACCCGGCGACGTCGTCGGCGCCGAGTCGCCGATCCACGGCGAGACTCGACGTGTACGTCTCGACGCGCTCGGAAGTCGGAGCGCTGAGCCGTCCGGCCCAGACCTTCGTCGCTCGCGCGCCGCCGGGCGCGCCCCGGTCAGGCGTCGCCACGCCGCTGCGTGCGCCGGGCAACGTGCAGGGGGGCCGTGTCCTCGAGGGATCCCTGCACCCGTGTCTGCGTGCGCAGGGGCAGACCGAACAGTTCGATGAAACCGCGAGCGGCCGCATGGTCGAAGGTGTCGTCCGCCCGATCGTAGGTGGCGAGGTCGTTGCGATACAGGGAACGATCCGCGCGGCGTCCGACCACGCGCGCCGCGCCGCCCTCGAGGCGCATGCGGACCGTCCCGGTCACGTGGACCTGTGTCTCCTGAACGAACGCGTCGAGTGCGGTGCGCAGCGCAGAGAACCAGAGGCCGTCATAGACGAGACGAGCCCACTCGTCCGCGACGACCCTCTGGAATCGCGCGACGTCACGAGTGATCGTGAGGCTCTCGAGTGCGTGATGCGCCGCATGCAAGGTCACCGCGGCCGGCGCCTCGTAGATCTCGCGGGACTTGATGCCCACGAGGCGGTTCTCCACGTGATCGATCCGGCCCACGCCGCGCGCCCCCGCGATGGTGTTGAGCTCGGTGACGAGGCGATCGCCGTCGATCCGCCGGCCGTCGAGCGCAACGGGCACACCGCGCTCGAAGCCGATCTCGACGACCACGCTCGCCATCTGGGCAGGTTGTGCCGCCGTCCATTCGTAGACGTCGTCGGGTGGTTCGGTCCATGGATCCTCGAGGATCCCCGTCTCGATGCTCCGGCCCCAGAGGTTGGCGTCCACGGAGTACGGCGACTCCTTCGTCGCTGCGACCTCGATCCCGTGTTTCGCGGCATACTCGAGCTCGTCGGGTCGACCCATGTCCCAGTCACGGACCGGGGCGACCACGCGCAACTCGGGTGCCAGCGCGCCCACCGCGACATCGAAGCGGACCTGGTCATTGCCCTTGCCCGTGCACCCGTGTGCCACGGCGACAGCACCCTCCTCGCGCGCGACGTCGACGAGGAGCTTGGCGATCAGCGGACGCGCGAGCGCGGTGGCGAGCGGATACACACCCTCGTACAGCGCGCCGGCCGCGAGCGTCGGAAAGCAGAACGCGTCGATGAAGACCTTGCGCGCGTCGGCGACGTGCGCGCTCAGCGCTCCGGTGCGCAGCGCGCGCGCCGCGACGGCATCGACGTCCTTCGACTCGCCGAGATCCGCGGTGAGCGTCACGACGTCGTAGCCGAGCTCCTCCTGCAGCCAGCGGATCGCCACCGAGGTGTCGAGGCCACCGCTGTACGCAAGCACGCAGCGATCGCGCGAGCTCACAGGCCCTGCTCCGGAATCGACGTGAGCTTGCGCAGCAGGCGCTGCGCCGCGGGGCGCGAGCGCGTGATGACGAGGACGGTGTCGTCACCGGCGATGGTGCCGGCCACCTCCTCGAACCGTGATCCGTCGAGCGCGGCTGCGACCAGCGGCGCGCATCCGGGGTTCGTGTGAATGATTCCCAGCAGATCAACGAACTCGATGGATTGGACGTGCTCATCCAGCGCGTTCCGAAGCCGCTCAGTCGCTCGCCCCGAGTCGAGCTCCGCCATCGGGATGACGTACCGGGCGCCTGCCTCGCCGTGATACACGCGCAGCAAGCCGAGCTCGCGAATGTCGCGGCTCACCGTTGCCTGTGTCACCGCGAAGCGGCGGCGGTGGAGCTCGGCGACCAGGTCCTCCTGTGTGCGGATCGCGCCGCTCCGCACCAGTTCGAGGATGGCCCGGTGCCGCGCAGGCTTCGCCGCACTGCTCACGCTCCGGGCCGAGGTCGCGCTCACGCGCCGCCCACCTCGGCGTCGGCCGCCGAAAACGCATTCTCGAGCCGTGTCACCGCCTCGTCCACCTCGTCGCGGGTGATCACCAGCGGTGGTACGAGGCGGATGGTGCGCGCACCGATCGCGTTCACGATCAGGCCCTCATCGAGTGCCGCCCGCGCCACGATGGGAGCGATGTCGCTCGACAGCGCCACGCCGATCATGAGTCCACGACCACGGACACCCTCAATCGGTGCACCGCGCTCCGCAAGCGCGCTCAGCGACTCGGCGAGATAGTCACCGACCTCGGCGGCGTGTTGCACGAGACCGTCGCGCTCGACGGTGCGCATCACCGCGAGCGCGGCCGCGCATGCCAGCGGACCGCCGCCGAACGTCGAGCCATGGTCGCCCGGCTCGAACACGTCGGCGCGAGGGCCGGCGAGGATCGCACCGATCGGAAAGCCGCCACCGAGTCCCTTCGCGATCGTCATGACATCCGGCGTCGCCTGCTCGTGCTGGTGCGCCCACCAGCGACCGGTGCGTCCCATGCCCGTCTGGACCTCGTCGAGCATGAGCAGCACATCGCGTTCGTCGCAGAGGCGGCGGATCTCGGTGAGCAGTCCCGGGTCGAGCGGGACGACGCCGCTCTCACCCTCGATGGGCTCGAGCATCACGGCGCATGTCGTGCTGTCGATCGCCGTCGCCAGCACGTCGATGTCGTTGTACGGCACGTGCACGAATCCCCTCGGCAACGGCTCGAAGGGCTGCCGGTAGCGCGGGTTCGCCGTGGCCGCCAGGGCACCGAGCGTGCGCCCGTGGAAGGCGCCCTGCGCGCAGACGATGACGTCCGCGCCGTCGCGATGCAGCTTGCCCCACTTTCGTGCCAGCTTGATCGCACCCTCATTCGCCTCAGCGCCGCTGTTGCAGAAGAACACGCGCGACGGGAAGGCGGATGCGATGAGCAATTCGGCAAGCATGACCTGGGGTTCGGTGTAGTAGAGGTTGCTTGTGTGGATGAGCTTGCCGGCCTGCTCCGCGATCGCCGTGCGCAGCGCCGGATGGTTGTGGCCGAGCAGGTTCACCGCGATGCCGCCGACGAAATCGAGATAGTCGCGACCGTCGACACTGGTCACCCACGCGCCGTTGCCGTGGACGAGCTCCAGCGGCTGGCGTTGGTAGGTGTGCATGAGCGCGGCCTGCTCGCGCGCGGCAAGCGTCGTCTCCGCGCTCATCCCGGCTGCGCCCGGGTGAGCATGGTGCCGATACCGCGCTCGGTCAGCAGCTCGAGGAGCAACGCGTGCGGTACGCGCGCGTCGATGATGTGCGTTGCGCAGCCGCCATCCGTCGCACGGATCGCCGCCTCGACCTTGGGAATCATCCCGTCGCGGACGACACCGGCTGCGAGCAGCTCCTGGGCTTTGGCCGCATCGAGCTCGCTGATCAACGCGCCCTGCGCGTCGCGGACGCCCTCGACATCGGTCATGAGGATGAGCTTGCTCGCGTGGAGCGCGATTGCGAGCTCTGCCGCGACGGTGTCGGCATTCACGTTGTACGCCTGCCCGTCGTAGCCGAGCCCGATCGACGCCATGACCGGGATGCGACCCTGGTCGAGGATCGCCATGAGCGGTTCGCCGTTCACCTGCGCGACCTCACCGACGAACCCGAGGTCCGCACCGTCGGTGCCCGCGCGCGGTCGCACCAGGAGGGTCGGCCCGTCCTCACCGGAGAGCCCGATGGCGCCGGCACCCAGCTTGTGGATGCGGGCGACCATGTCCGGCCCGATCTTGCCGGTGAGCACCATCTTCGCGATCTCCATCGTCGGCGCGTCGGTGACGCGCAGCCCGTCGACGAACTTCGTCTCGAGTCCCATGCGCTCCTGCCATGCACTGATCTCCGACCCGCCTCCGTGCACGATCACCGGGCGCATCCCGACGAATCGCAGCAGCACGATGTCCTCGAGGACCGAGTCGAGGTCCGCTGCAACGCCCGCAGCGCCGCCAACTTTCACCACGAGGATGTGCCCGGCGAAGCGCTTGATATACGGCAGTGCCTCGATGAGCACCTCGGCACGCTGGATCCGTTCGTCGATGGTCTGTTCTGGCATGTTCGTGCTGTCTCGCAGGCTCCCTGTCAGGTGGTGTAGTCGGCGTTGATGTGGACGTACTCCGGTGAGAGGTCGCAGCCCCAGGCATGACCGGTTCCGCCGCCGGCGCCGAGGTCGATGGCGATGTCGACGCGCGGCCGCGAGAGCGCGACGCGCACGAGGCTGTGGTCGATCGGCTCCGGCGCTCCGCGATCGAACACCACCAGCCCGCCGATCGCGACCCGGCAGCGGTCGAGGGTGAAGCGCGCGCCGCTGCGACCGAGCGCGGCGACGATGCGGCCCCAGTTGGGGTCGCCGCCGTGGATGGCCGTCTTGACAAGCGGGCTCTGCGCGACGATCCGCGCCGCGACGCGCGCCTGGTCACTGTCGGCGGCGCCATTGATCGCGACGCGGAAGTGTTTCGTCGCGCCCTCCGCGTCGGCGACCAGCTGTTCCGCGAGCGAGTCGCAGACCTGCATCAGCGCGTCCTCGAACTCGACGGCCTCCGGCGATCCGCTGACGATTCGCGGGCCGCCGGCCGCGCCGTTGGCGAGGAGGATGCAGGTGTCGTTGGTGGACGTGTCGCCGTCGACGGTGACGCAGTTGAAGGTGTCGTCGGTGACACGCGACAGCGTGGGTTGCAGGAGCGCGGCGTCAACCGGCGCGTCGGTGGTGATGAAGGCGAGCAGTGTCGCCATGTCGGGATGCAGCATCCCGGCCCCCTTCGCCGAGCCGCCGATCGTGTAGTGAGTCTCACCGGCGAAGAACGTCGCCACGGCGATTTTCGGGATCGTGTCGGTGGTCATGATCGCGCGAGCGAGCTCGCCACCCGCGTCCCGCGACATCGCCAGCGCGGCCGTGCGAATCCCCCGGGTCACGCGTTCCATCGGCATGGGACGTCCGATCACGCCGGTGCTGCAGACGAGCACATCGCTCGGATCGAGGTCGAGCGCGTCGCCCGCCGTCGCGCACATCACCAGCGCGTCACGGAATCCCTGAGCTCCGGTGCACGCATTCGCGTTGCCCGCGTTCACGACGATCGCCGAAATGGGAGTGCCCCGGCGAAGGGTCAGCTGCGAGATCACCACCGGTGCTGCTTTGACGGTGTTGCGCGTGAAGACGCCGGCCGCCACCGCGGGCGTGTCCGACCGGATCACGGCGACGTCCGTGCGAGTCTCGTTGCCGTCGAGGCGGATACCGGCCGCTGCGACGCCCGCGCGAAACCCGATCGGCGCGCACACGCCGTACTGGGACTCCACGGCCGCGGTCACGGCCATAGCACGCGCGACTCCAGCCCGGCGGTCTCCTCGAACCCGAAGCGGACATTCAGCGCATGCACGGCCTGCCCGGCGCCGCCCTTGCCGAGGTTGTCGATCGCGACCGTGACGACCGCCGTGCCGTCCTGCCACCCGACGTTGATGGCAGCGCGGTTGGTGCCGGTCACGCTCTTGGTCGCCGGCGGCGTGGTCGAGTAGTCGAGGAATGGGCTGGTTGCGCAGAGGCCCGCATACACGTCGCGCATCTGTGGGGCCGTGACCCCCGGGAGCGCGTGCAGATATGCGGTGGCGAGGATCCCCCGGGTCATCGGAATCAGATGCGGCACGAAGGTGAGGTGCACATCCCCGCCTGCTGCGTCGTGCATCTGCTCGAGCATCTCCGACTTGTGGCGGTGTCCCTCCACGCCATACGCGTGCACCGACTCGTTGACCTCGGAGAAGCTGTTGCCGAGCGTCGCCGAGCGCCCGGCGCCACTGACACCACTCTTGGCGTCGACGACGATGTCGGCCTCGATGAGCCCGGCGCGCAGCGCGGGGACGCATGCAAGCAGCGTCGCCGTCGGATAGCACCCCGGCACCGAGATGAGGTTCGCGCACGACAGGCGCTCCCGCTGCAGCTCCACCATCGCGTAGACGGCCTCATCGAGGAGGTCCGGCGACGGATGGTCGACGCCGTACCAGCGGCGGTACGACGTCGCGTCATGGAGCCGGAAGTCCGCGGAGCAGTCGATGACCGTCGCGCCGTGCGCGAGCCAGCTCGGTGCGAGGCCCGCCGCGACCGTGTGCGGGAGCGCGGCGAGGATGACATCCGCCGACCCGGGATCGAGGCTGTCCTCGATGGTGAGCTCGACGGTGCTTCCAGGGACGACATCGCAGTACCGCTTGCCCGCTCCGCTGCGACCGACCACGCGAATCAGCTCGACGTCGGGATGGCCCGCCAGCAGCGCCGTGCACTGCATGCCGATGTAGCCCGTCGAACCGACGACGGCGGCGCGCAGCGGCGACTGCTGGACCATGCCGACAGAGTATACGGCCAGCCTGCATAGTTATGCAGCCGCGGCGTCTACCTTCTCTGCAGCACGCGTTCCGATCCGTCGTGGTGGAGGGACGACCACGGAGGCTCGCGATGCTGCGACTCGATCGCCCACTGGAGCGTCTCGAGGACATGGCGGAGATGCTCCGCCATGGCGGCGTCGCAGGCGTCCAGGTCGTGCGCCGCGATGGCGGCGACGATGGCCTCGTGCTCCCTGAAGGATTGCGCGGTACGACCGGGGCGGAGCATGGTTCGGTATTGAAATCTGATGCTCTGGGATTTGAGCGTGATGAGCATCCTGGCCGCGGTCTGGTTGTTTGCGATCCTCCAGATGCGCTGGTGGAACTTCGCGTTGAGCTCGGAGTAGCCGAGCGCGTCGTTCTCGCGAATGCGTTCGGCCATCTCCGCCACCATCTGCTGAAGATCGGCCACATCGCGGTCGGTCGCCTGGGCGCCCGCGGTACGGGCGAGCAACCTCTCGAGTGCGTTGCGGACCTGCTCGATCTCGAGCGCTTCGCGATCGGTGATGAGTCGAACCCGTGCCCCACGGTTCGGCTCGCGGGTGATCAGCCCCTCTTGATCAAGCGTCGCCAGCGCAGCTCGGATGGCGGTGCGACCGGCGCCGAAGCGGACGGCGAGGTCGGCCTCGACGAGGCGTTCGCGTGGCTGAAACCAGCCGCTCACGATCGCCTCGCGGAGCCGGCGGCAGACTTCCGAACTGGAATCGCCAGTCGAAACGTTCAAGTGAGGAGGGGCTAGATTGTTCACACTACTGTCGCTAGTATTGTCGACAATCTTAGGTCAGCCGTGTAGGGGGCAATCGGAGGGCACTGCGATGCTTGGAAGCCGTCATCGGTACAGTCTCGGCCTCGTCCCCGTCATTGCCCTGGGGCTCGCCGCCTGCGGGAGCGGGAGCACCGGGTCGACCAGCAGCTCGCCGCTTCTGATCGGCGTCATCGCGCCGTTCACGGGACCGGACGCCGCCCTGGGTCCCGCGTACTTCGCCGCCTGCCTGCCCGCGGCGAGGGCGATCAACAACGCCGGCGGCGTCATGGGCCACAAGGTCAGCTGCCAGGAGTTCGACACGCGGGGCGAACCTGCCGACGCCGTTCCCGCAGCCCAGCAGATGGTGGCCAGCCATTCCAACCTGATGGCGGTGGTCGGTTGCACCTCAGACGAGGCGTCGAGTGTCGCCCCCATCCTCAATCAGGCCCACATCCCGATGTTCTGCATGACCGGGCAATCGGAGTTCAACAAGACGAGCTTCGCCTATTTCCATCGCCTGGTACCCCCCGACGAGTTTGATGCCTTCGCCATGGTCGGCAGCGCACTCGACCACTTCAACTACAAGAGAGTCGCGCTGGTTTTCGGCAACGACATCGGCTCCCAGGCCTTCGTGGGACCGGCGATGACCGCGCTCAAGAACCTCGGCGCAACGGTCACCATCAACCAGGCGATCGCGCTCGGCCAGCCGTCATACAGGACCGAGGTGACGGCGATGCTCGCCACCCACCCGGATGTCATCTTCACCGAGGCACTCGGTCCGACCGACGCGACCTACATGGCGGAGGTGAAGCAGCTGAACGGTTCGAGCATCCCGTTCATGGGAACGTCCGCCACCATCGATCCCGTCTGGTTCTCCGCGGTCTCCGGGGCGATCGGGGTGCAGGACCTGGTCACCAACTTCAGTGCCGTCGACCTCGGCGTGACGTTCAGCGGACCGGGGTACGACGAGTTCAAGACGAACCTCGACGCCGTTGCATCCCAGTTCCCCGCCGCACCCAAGTACGCGCAGCGCGGCGCGACGCTGCATCTCTATGACGGCATCATGCAAGCGGCGCTCGCGATGGATGAGACCAAGAGCCTCGATCCGACCGTCTACAACGCCGTGATCAAGGACGTGGGCAACGGCGTGAACGGAGCCGTGACGGTCAACACGTATGCGGCCGGCGTCGCCGCGATCAAGAACGGGCAGAAGGTTCGCTGGGTCGGCGCCGGCGGCCCGACCAACTACAACCAGTACAACAACTCACAGCAGGGCTACATCCTCGTGAAGTACGACGCGAGCGGGAACGAGGTCACCATCGGCACCCTGACCCAGGCACAGACCGCGGCCATCATCGCGGCCGGCGGTGGCTGAGTCGCATAACAACTGGAGGCGGCAACGATGAGTTTGATCGTTGCCGCCTTCGGCTTCGGCCTCGTGAGCATGTCGATCATCGCCATCGCGGCGGTCGGATTCACGATGCAGTTCGGCATCACGAACATGATCAACCTTGCGTATGGCCAGGTGATGATCGCGTCCGCATACGCGGCATACGCCGTCAACAACGCGGGAGTGAACATCTGGCTGTCGTTGGTCGTCGGCGCCGTTTTCGGCGCTCTGTTTTCCTTCCTCCTCAACCGCGGGATCTACGCGCCGTTTCAGCGCAAGGGCACCAACCTCATCGGCATGGTGATCATCTCGCTCGCCGTGTCGCTGGTCATCGCGAACGTGCTGCTCCCGATCGCCGGGTACGACAGCGTCTCGTACCATCTCGACACCGGCGCGACGCTCCATGCCGGGTCAATCGCATTGACCGGCGTGCAGATCGCGATCATGGCGGTGGCGGTCGTCGTCATGGTGGTGATCCATTCGCTGCTGCACTTCACGCGGCTGGGGAAGGCGATGCGCGCCACCGCCGCCAATCCGACACTCGCCCGGAACTGCGGGATCCCGACCGCGAGAGTCATCGACCTCGCGTGGCTCATCACGGGCGCGCTGTGCGGGGTCGCGGGCGTCGTCGCCGGCATGAATTCCGACGCGTTCTCGGTTGCGAACGGTTCTGAATTCCTCATTCCGATCATCGCCGCGTCGGTGCTCGGCGGCGCGGGTCATCCGTATGGCGCGATGATCGGCGCGGTCATCATCGGGGAGATGACCGAGCTGAGCGCCGCGGTCATCTCGCCCGAGTACAAGCAGGTTGCGGCGTTCGCCGTCCTGGTGCTGGTCATGGTGCTCCGGCCGCAGGGTCTGCTCGCCAAGCGCGGCGCTCTGGCTGCTGCGGGATGACGTACTACCTCACGACTGTGCTCGTGTACGCGGGTGTCGACGCGCTCGCCTGCCTCGCGATCAGCCTGCAGTTCGGCGTGTCCGGCATCGTCAACTTCAGCTTCATCGTCTTCCAGGCGGCCGGGGCCTACACCGCCGGCGTGCTCTCGATGCCGCCGGACACCGCGAACGGCGGCTTCCAGACGTACATCCTGGGGCTGAACCTGTCCTTTCCACTCCCCTGGATCGGCGCCACCATCGTCGGCGCGCTCCTCGCCCCGCCGATAGGGTTGGTCGTCCTCCGCAGGCTACGGAGCGATTACCAGGCGATCGCCATGCTCGTGCTCTCCGTGATCGCGACCCTGGTCGTCACCAACACGCCGCCATTTCTCGACGGCGCTGCCGGGCTGGCGCTGGTCCCCCAGCCCCTGTCGAATATTCTCGACCCCGCCTCCGCCGGTTATGAGTGGATATATGCAGCCGCGACCATCGTCCTTGCGGCGATCGTCTTCGTGATCGCGCAACGCATCATCAACTCACCATACGGACGGTCGCTTCGGGCGATGCGTGAGAACGAGCTTGCGGCGAACGCGCTCGGCAAGAATTCGGTGGCGCTCAAGATGAGCGTGTTCGTTGTCGGCGGCGCAATCGCCGGCTTGAGCGGCGCGATCCTGGTCGGCTTCATCACGACATGGGCGCCGTCGACATGGCTGTACCCAGAAACGCTGATCCTCTTCGCCGCGGTGATCGTCGGCGGCCGCGGCAACAACTACGGTGCGGTGCTCGGCGCGCTGCTCGTCCCCGTCGGCTTCGAGGAGGCGACGCGCTACATCCCTCCGTTCGGACCGCCCGGGCTCATCCCCGCGTTTGAGTGGGTGTGCATCGGGGGCCTGATTCTCGGCTTCCTCTGGTTCCGTCCGCGTGGAGTCATTCCGGAGCGCCGTCGGGTCTTCCGCGTCGCGACGAGTCAGCCAGGGGAGGAACGCGGTGCCGGTTGACGCCGACGCCGTCGCGAGTCGCCCCGCCACGGGTGGTGACCACTCGGCGAACGCCGGCCCGCTGTTGCAGGCACGTGGCATCAGCAGGCACTTCGAAGGGATGCACGCCGTCGAGGATGTGTCCCTCGACGTGCAGCCCGGTCGCATCACCGGTCTGATCGGGCCTAACGGAGCCGGGAAGTCCACGTTCCTTGCGGTGCTCGCGGGAACGCTTCCGGCGAGCGCCGGGACGATCATCTTCGACGGCATGGATGTGACCAGGATGCCCGCGTTTCAGCGGGCGCGGCGTGGGCTCGTCCGCACCTTCCAGCTCCCATCGGAGTTCGCGCAGCTCACCGTCCTCGAGAACCTCATGGCAGCGGCACCGGACAATCGCGGCGACTCACTGATCGGCGCGCTCCTCGGCCGGCACTACTGGGGAGGGGACGAGGACCGCCTCGTGATGCAGGCACGCGTCCTGCTTGACCGCTTCCGCATGTCCGCCAAGGAGTCCGACTATGCGAGCTCGCTGAGCGGGGGGCAGAAACGTCTGGTCGAGATCATGCGAGCGCTGATGCTGCAGCCTCGATTGCTGTTGCTCGACGAGCCGATGTCCGGCGTGCATCCCTCCATCGTCGGCGAGATCGCGGACTACTGCGAGACGCTGCGCGACGAGGGACTCACGATCCTGATCGTCGAGCACGAACTTCACATGATCGAGCGACTCTGCGACCCGGTCATCGTCATGGCCCAGGGACACGTCATCGGTCAGGGAACCATGACGTCTCTCCGGCAACAGCGCGAGATCGTCGACGCATACCTTGTCGGATGACCCTGTGACGACAGGCACGCAACGACCTGAGCAATTGCTGCGCGCCGACGGGATCACCTCGGGATACGGTGGGGTTCCCGTCATCCAGGACGTCACGTTGAGCGTGGGACTCGGTGAGATCGTTGCAGTCATCGGGCCCAACGGAGCGGGGAAGAGCACGCTCCTCAAATCGCTCGTCGGTATCCTCCGGGTGACCGCCGGCCGCGTGATGCTTGGGACCGACGATGTCACCAACCGCCCGCCGGAGCAGCTCGCGCGGCGCGGGGTCGGTTACGTCCCGCAGGTGCAGGACATCTTCGAACCGTTGACGGTTCTCGAGAACCTCGAGATGGGAGCCTACCTGCTGCCCGCGAGCACGATTCGGAGTCGCGTCCCCGAGGTGCTCGACGTGTTCCCGGCGTTGAAGCCGATGCTCAAGCGACGCGCCGACAAGCTGAGCGGAGGCGAACGCAAGATGCTCGCGATCGCGCGGGTGCTGATGCTGGACCCGCAGGTCCTCATCCTCGATGAACCAACCGCCAACCTCG
Organism: Candidatus Dormiibacterota bacterium; assembly: GCA_049582105.1. Classification (GTDB taxonomy): domain Bacteria; phylum Chloroflexota; class Dormibacteria; order Aeolococcales; family Aeolococcaceae; genus Palsa-851. The sequence goes on from JBAUTG010000093.1 coordinate 17,497, forward strand.
CGCCGCAGCTTGCGGAGAAGCTGCTGCACGAACAGGTGAAGGGCCTCGGTGCCATGGGCAAGGCCGTGCTGCTCGTCGAGCAACGCGCGCGCGCCGCTCTCGAGATCGCCGCATGGACCTGTGTCCTCGTGTCTGGATCCGTACGCCTGGAGGGGCGACCCGGCGAACTCCTCGATCGCCAGGATTTCGAGGAACTCTTCTTGGGAGCAGCGACGACGCTCACGCCGTCGCCCAGTTCGGAGGCAAACACACCATGAGACTCCTGATGTTCCAGAACGACGGGGCACGCGCACTCGGTGTCGCGCGCGACGGCGCGCCGGACGAGATCATCGACGTCGCTGCGGCCGCCGGCGGCTCAACGCCACTCCCAGCCGACATTCTCGGCGTCATCGACGCGGGCGCTGACGTGCTCGAGCGTCTGCGTCAGGTCGCCTCGGCCACACCCGCCGCGGGAGCGGTTCGCTCCCTCGCCGACCTGAACATCCTGCCCCCCTTTGATCCGCCACGCGGAAACGTCCTCGCCATCGGCCGCAACTATCAGAAGCACGCGGAGGAGGGTGCGCGTGCAATGAACACCGAAGTCGGACCGCCCACGATCTTCACCAAGGCGATCACCGCCATCACCGGCCCGTACGCGAACATCACGATCGACCCGTCTGTGAGCGTGAAGATCGACTGGGAGGTCGAGCTCGGTGTCGTCATCGGGCGGCGCGGCGCCAACATCAAGCGAGCCGACGCGCTCGACCACGTGTTCGGATACACGGTGCTGAACGACGTCACGGCGCGAGACATCC
>JBAUTG010000094.1:0-2018 GCA_049582105.1 Candidatus Dormiibacterota bacterium
GAGCGGACCGACGAAGAACATGCCGCCGAGCGGGTTGCTGAGCACGTCCATGCCGACGCCGAACGGCAGGAGCACGGCGGCGGCGAGCAACTGCCCGGCCAGCTTCGCCAGCGGCGAGACGCCGCGCGCGTCGTCGATCGCGCCGAGCAGCAGCCCGATGATCGGACGGTCGATCGCCGGCGTGTACGGAATGGTGACCAACACCTGCTGCGCCCCGACCGCCACATGAATCGGCCGCTCCACCGGCAGGCCGACGACGACCGCGGCCACGAACGCCACGTACACGGCCAGCCCGCCGAGGCGCGGCACGGGACGGGCGTGGATGTGGCGGCCGCCGGGCTGCGCCACCACGCCGAACTGCGTGGCGATCCACAGGACCACGGGGGTCAGCAGGTACGCGACCACGAGGCCGATCAGGCCGGCCACGAGGAGCGGGGAGATCGTCATGCGGGACCTAGTGCACCGTCGCCGAAATCCGGCGAGCGTACCAGTCATGCATGGCGTGCCTAGTGAATGACCACTCAAACGGGCGCGCGTAGAACCGATTGTACTCGTCGAGCGCGCGGTGAATATGTGCGATGAGATCCGTACGGCTCTCGCTGACCCGGTGGCGCAGATACCGACGGCTGAACGCGCTGAGGGCGAGCTCCGCCTGATTCAACCACGACGCGTGGGGTGGCGTGAAGTGGAACAACACCCGACCATGCTGCGCCTCGACCCACTGGCGCGTCTCGTTCGCGATATGCGAGGAGCCCCCATCCAAGATGTAGGGAATGCGCCGGATCGTCGAGGGGATGTCGACGAGGTGCTCCTCGAGCCTTGCCAGGAGATGGTCATGGTCATTCCGCTCCAGGATGCGGCCCCACACGCGGCCGGTGACCGGGAGATAGGTCAGCAGCAAATTGACTGTGCCGTCGCGCGTGTACTCCCACTCCCGGCGCAGGTCCCGCCCGGGGGCCATCGGCAGATCGGGCGCCGGGCGACGCAGCGCCTGGATTTGCGTCTTCTCGTCCAGGCAGACCACCAGTTCATCCTCCTGCGCCAGCCACATGACCCGTTCGTAATACCACAGCACCGAGGCCGCCTTCTCGTCAAAATCGGGGGCCAGCGCGTGGCGCCAGTAGCGGATGTGATGGGGATGCAGCTGGGCGGCCTCCAGAATCCGCTGCACCGTGGAGGGATGCACGGTCGCGATGTGGCGGCGTTCGATCTCGTCATGCAGCGCCCGCACCGACCACTGGACCCACGCGCGGCCCGCCTCAGCCGGCGGAGTGCAGGCCAGTCCGACGATCTGCGCCTGTTGGAGGGGGGGAAAGCCGCCGTGGCCGGCCACTGCGGGAACGATCGTGGAGCCCGGCCAAGCGGGCCTCGGCAAAGCGTTTGCGCCATCGACGCACGCAGGTGTGGTGGAGGTGCAGGTGGCGGGCGATGGCATCATTCGGCCACCCGGCTGTGGCCAGCAAGACGGCCCAGGCACGCATGGCGAGTCGGTGTTCGGTTGTGCCCGATCGACAGAGGCGTTCCAGCGACTGCTGTTCCTGCGGAGAGAGGACGATCGGCACGGCGGGTAACGGTCCATGCCGGTACGGCTGCGACCCTTGTGGCGTCCACTGCTGCATAGGTAGCGCGACCTCTGCTGCGATGAAGAGTGTGCTGCTGCTCCTCCTTATATGCGCTCAACGTCGTCAATCCTGCTTCCCTCGCTCAACTTGGGCGACGGGACACTAGCGGTGGCGCAGCGGGGCGTGGGTGTGTTCTCATCCGCCCCGCGGCAGCGTGATCGACAACTCCCAAATATCGGCTGTTCCCTATTGACCCGAACGCATGTTCGTATATATCATGTCCCCATGGGACAGCGCGAGATCGTCGAGGTCGAGGTCAAGTCGGTTCTCAACCGAGTGACGGGCATGCCCTTTGCATGGTCGGTCAACCCGTATCGGGGGTGCTCGCATGGGTGCCCTTTTGCTATGCCCGCCGCACGCACTGGTTCCTCGACGAAGACGGGATCGACCAATGGG
>JBAUTG010000095.1:0-32661 GCA_049582105.1 Candidatus Dormiibacterota bacterium
CTGGTGCGCCGCGCAGGAGACGCCGTCGCGGCGGGCGGCACGCTCCTGGTGATTGGACACGATCGCAGCAATATCGAGGAGGGATACGGTGGGCCCCAGGATCCGACCATCCTCTTCAGCCCCGATGACATCGCCGATGATCTCGCCGGCATCGAGGAGTTGCGTGTGGTGCGCGCCGACCGTGTGATGCGTCCAGTCATGACCGACGATGGCGAGCGGAACGCCATCGATGCCCTGGTGCGTGCCGAGCGGCGCTCCACCGACGACGACCATGCACGGAGATCACCCGCATGAGCACCACAAATGCGTTCGGGTTCAGTGTCGACGTGCCGATCGCCTATGAGGAGGCCGACTCGCGCGTTCGCGAGCTGCTCAAGGCCGAGGGCTTCGGCGTGCTCACAGAGATCGACGTGCGCGCGACGATGAGGGAGAAGCTCGACGTTGCATTCCCCCGCTACGAGATCCTCGGCGCCTGCAATCCACCGCTCGCCCACCGCGCGCTCGAAGCTGATCCGGACGTCGGGCTGCTCCTCCCCTGCAACGTGGTCGTCGCCGAGCGCGCCGAGGGTGGATCGCGCGTGTCGTTCATGGACCCAGTCGCGATCCTCGGCCTCGTCGACAACCCAGCACTGGCGCCGATCGCGGCGGACGCCGCCGAGCGCTTGCGACGCGTTGCTGCCGCACTCAAGAGCTGACCGACTCCCCGCTCAGGCGCATCGCGCTGTCACGTCACGGATGACGTTCGAGCCACTCGGACAGCACGGCACGACACTGTAAGCAGACGAGCTCGCTGAGCAATCCCCTCCCTCCTGCGCTGGTGCCCAAGCGGAGCGGTGCCCGCATGGCCGCATAGCAAACGCGCCGAAACGCCCAAGCCGCCTCCGGGACCTCATAGGTAGGTCGTCTACTCAACCAGCAACGCTTTAGCGGAACATTTGGCCTCGGCGTTTCCGTTGGCATCAACGCAAAGCGATGCCAGAACGCTGCCAGCCAACGACGAATGGCGAGCGCCTGGCGCGTCGGCCTGCTGCCACCTACCCGACGAGTGGGGGGTGCAGATAATTGCGGTCAGCTGCGGCATGGCCATCGTCGGTGGCGGGATTGCCCAACTCTACCTGGATGGTCGTGTGCGAGATTCCGAATTGTCGGCGAAGTGCCTGCTCGACGGCGCGGACAGTGCGTTCGCTCTCAGCCATCGTGACCGCCTCCATAATGACATGACAGCTCAGCGCAATTGATTCCGATGACAGAGACCACACATGGAGGTTGTGGACCGAAACCACGCCAGTGGCTCCCCGGATAGAAGCCTCCACCTGGACAATGTCCAGACCTTTCGGGACGCCCTCCAGAAGAATATTGGACGCGTCGAGGACGACGCGGCCCGCACTCCATGTGACCAGCAACGCAATCGCTATCGATATCAGTGGATCTGCGTAGAGCCATCCTGTGGTGATGACGATGACACCGGCGATGACAACGCCGACGGAGGCGGCCAGGTCACCTCGAACGTGCAAAGAGGCGGCTTTAACGTTGAGGCTTTCGCCCTCGCCCCGCAGGCGAATGGTGATAAAAGTATTGACGCTGATCGCAACGCAGGCGGAAATGATGACCAACAATGCATTGATGTGCTCCGGGTGCGCCAGCCGCCGAGTAGCCTCGTAGGTGATCGCGATGGCTATGGCGATCAAGGTCACGCCGTTCGCTAGCGCCACGAGGATTCCCGTCCGAACGTAGCCGTAGGTATGGCGGATATCCGCCGGACGTTTGGATTGTTCAACCGCGAACCAGGCGAGACCTAGTGCGATCACGTCCGTCACGACATGGCCGGCGTCGGCGAGTAGAGCCAGGGAGTGCGACGCCAAGCCGGCAACGACCTCGATAACGAGGATGACGGATGTCATAAGGAAGGACACCCGTAGGGCATTCCCCGGCATCGCGTGATCGTGTTTTGCGCTAATCATGACTTTCAAAACTATGACCCATGGTTATGGGGAGCACGGCTGCTCCATCGCACGCTCAGTGCTGGCCCTCCTCTTCTGTCGGCACCAACTCCAATTTCCCGCGAGACAAGTCCAGTTCAGTAATTGCCCAAAACCGATGTATCTCACGGGGGAAGGCCGTTCAGGATGATGAGCGTCGCATCGGTTCTGGTGCGTTGGTAGGCGTGGCCCGAACAGCGGTACCACACGCCCAACCCGCCACTGCTATCGTGGGCTGCGCTTCCCCGGTGGCCCCGATCGATCCCTGGCGGCGCGGCGGAGAGAAGTGACGCAGCCGCAGCGCGTTCAGCACCACGGTCACCGAGCTGCACGCCATTGCGAGTGCGGCAACGATCGGCGGCAGGATGCTCGCGATCGCCAGCGGGACGAGCACGAGGTTGTAGCCAAATGCCCACGCGAGGTTCTGGCGGATGATGCGCAGCGTCGCCCGCGAGAGTGCAATCGCGACACTCACCGCCTCGATGTCGCCGTGCACGAGCGTGATGTCGGCTGTCTCCATGGCCACACCGGTCCCAGTGCCCAGCGCGATGCCGACGTCCGCGAGTGCCAGCGCGGGCGCATCGTTGATGCCGTCGCCCACCATGGCGACAGGCCCGAGACTCGAGCGAAGGCTGCGGATGAGGCTCGCCTTGTCCTCTGGGCTGAGTTGGGAGTGCACGTCGGCAATCCCGACCTCATCTGCGATCGCCCGCGTGGTTGCTTCTCGGTCGCCGCTGGCGAGGACGACGTGCAGGCCGAGCTGGCGCAGGTGGTCGACACCCGCCCGGCTGTCGGCTCGGATCGGATCCGCCACCGCGATCAGCGCGGCGACGCTGCCGTCGATCGACACGGCGATCGCCGTGCGTGCATGCTCGCCGATGGCTGCCGCCGAACGCTCGGCGTCAGCGGTGGGGATCCCCTGCCCCTTCAGCCACGCGAGCGATCCCGCGAGCACCTGTGTTCCGTGGACCTCCCCGCGGACGCCACCTCCGGGGATGGCCTCCACCGACGCCGGCTGCACCGGTGCGCCGTTCTGCGCGGCGCTGGCCACGATCGCTCTCGCCAGCGGGTGCTCCGAAGCCTGCTCGAGCGAGCCGGCGAGCGCCAGGGCCTGGAGCGCGCTCACGCGCCCAGCGATCGGGATGACATCCACGACCTCGGGCGAACCCTGCGTCAGCGTGCCCGTCTTGTCGAAGACGATCGCTCGCAGCGCGTGAATGCGCTCGAGCGATTCCCCGCCGCGGATCAGCAGTCCCAGCTCAGCGCCCCGTCCCGTGCCAACCATGACGGCCACCGGCGTCGCCAACCCCAGCGCGCACGGGCAGGCAACAACGAGCACCGCGACCGCCGGGATCATCGACACCACGAAGCTGTGCCCGCTGAGCATCCAGCCCACGAAGGTAGCCGCGGCGATCAACAGGATCGCGGGAACGAAGATGGCGGACACCTGGTCGGCGAGTCGCTGCACTGGTGCCTTCTCCGTTTGCGCCCGCTCGACGATGGCCAGGATGTGGGCGAGCGTTGTCTCCGATCCCACCCGGGTGACGCGGATCACCAGCGCCGAGTTGCCGTTGACCGTGGCACCGATCGCCAGGTTCCCCGGCCGCTTCATCGCCGGCACGCTCTCGCCGGTGAGCATCGACTCATCCACCGCACCCGAGCCGTCGATGATCACCCCATCGGCGGGGACGCGCTCCCCTGGGCGGATGAGCACGATGTCACCGACCCGAAGCCCATCGACAGGGAAGTCGACCGGTGTCGCTTCCCGCCAGTCAGCCGACCTGGCCGCGCGAGCCAGCAGCTGCGCAGTGCGCGGCTGCAGACCTGCCAACGCCTCGATGGCGCCACTCGCTCGACCACGTGCGACCACCTCCAGGAGCTTGCCCACCGAGATCAGCGTCACGATGAGGGCGGCGACGTCGAAGAAGGTTGCCTGGCCGGGGAGCACGAACACCGCAACGCCTGAATAGATGAAGGCTACGCTCGACCCAAGCGAGACCAGGGTGTCCATGTTCGCCGACCCATGCCGCGCGGCCCGCAGCGCGCCGCGATGGAACTTCCAGCCCACCCAGAGCCACACGGGCAGGGCGATGGCGAGTTGGAGGTACCCCGACCAACGCCATGAACCGAATCCGTAGCTGAGGAGCACCGTCAGCCCGCTCAGCAGCACCCCGACCCCGAGCTGGCCTGCACGCCGGCGAATGTCGGCCCTCCTGCGGAGACGGCGTTCGGCGGCGAGAACCATGGCGCTGCGTTCTGGCGCGACAATGCGCGCCTCGTAGCCGGCATTTCGGACTGCTGCGGTGAGGCTTTCGGCGTCAACGTTCTCTCCCATATCGACGCCCGCCAGCTCGGTAGCCAGGTTGACGGTGGCCGAGTCGACGCCGTCGACTTTCTCCAGCGCCTGCTCGACGCGACGTACGCAGGATGCGCACGTCATCCCCGTGACCTCAAGATCGACGTGGGGGTGTACGCCTGACGCCGAATCACGCGTCGATCCCGGCGGGATGCGGCTCGCCACGTGTGCTCCACTCACGACGTCATCATCCGCCCACCTGCGGCCGGGGGCCAGGGGCGCTGGTACTGGGTCCGCAGGCCCTCCGACCCCACTCTGAGGCCCTTTGTGCCCTGGACATCGGATCCGGGGCTCCTCGATCAAACTCATGATGAGCGCGCCGCCCGGCACATTGGCCTCGAGGAGCCGCGTGCGTCTGGTCGCGCCCACAGCGTATGAGCGCGATGCACCCGGCCGCCACGGCCATCAGGACGCCCATGGGGTGCCTGTTGGTCGATGGCACCCGCACTCCGGACGTGCAGACTGATCGGTGCGATGGTCCTTGTAACGTGACCCAGACCACCCGTCCGCCGAGGGACGACCCAGAGTCGTCAGACAACCGCTTGCATGGCCTTCGGCGCTCTGGCCTCGTGGCCGCCTGGGCCGCCGCGCTGCTGCTCCTCTGGGTGGCGCTTCGTGTTGCAACCCCTCGGGTGCTGGCGCGCTTCTTCCGCGTTCCCCACGTTCCCTCCGGCGACACGCCGGCGCAGGTGGGGCTGCAGGCGGAGGACGTGGCGATCGACGGACCACGCGGCCGGCGGCTGCGTGGTCCGTGTTCGTCCCCGCACCAGCGGGCGGCCCACAGCCGGCGGCCGTCGTGCTCCACGGGTGGACCGGCAGCGCCAGCCTCATGCTGCCCATTGCGGGGCCCCTGCTCGCGGCCGGGCTGCACGTGCTCCTCCTCGACGCCCGCTGCCACGGGCGCAGCGACGACGACAGCTTCAGCTCCATGCCTGACTTCGCCAGCGATGCCGAGCACGCGCTGGCGTGGCTACGCGCTGACCCACGCGTCGACGCGGACCGCGTCGTTCTCGTGGGCCATTCGGTCGGCGCCGGAGCATGCCTGATGGTGGCCGCGCGAGACCCGCGAGTTGCAGCGGTCGTCAGCATCTCGTCGATGGCGGATCCTGCTGCCTATATGGGCCGAGCGATGCGCCGTCGTGGAGTGCCTGGAGTCGCCGTGCGGTTCGTGCTCAGTGAGATCCAGCGCGCCCTTGGCCAGCGTTTCACGGACTTCGCCCCTCTCACCACGATCGCGCGCCTGCGCGTCCCGGTGTTGTTGATCCACGGCGCCGAGGATCCGGTTGTGCCGCTTGCCGATGCCGAGGCGCTCCAGTCCGCGGCACCTGCGGGGACCGATCTCCTGGTCATCCCGGGCGCTGGTCACAGCGCAATCGGTGACTTCCTCACCGTGGCCCCGGCGGTGACAGTCTTCCTGCATCGAGCTCTCCAGTCCGCATCCGAGGTATTCGCCGGCACCTCAGCCTCGCGCACACCGCCCGCAGCGTCGCCGCTCTCTCCGACCGAACCCGCACTCGGCCGACACGTGTAGGCAGACTAGGGTCGACGGCCCTCGGCGCGGCGGGGGCGCGCGCCCCCCGGCTGACGGGACCTTCGGCCCTGGTTTCCGGCTCACGACGCACCTACGCTTGATCCATTCCGTTTAGCGATTTGGGGATCGAGCCATGAGTGAGCGAGTCGATGAACTTCTCAAGGGACTGACCGACAGCGAGAGGCAAGAGCTTGCCGAGCGGATGATTGCCTGGACACCGCGGCTCCGCGCCGGAACCGTCGAAGAGCGCGTAACCGAGTTGGAGCAGGCGCTCTACTCGCCGCGATACCCGGGGCCGCACCACCACCATCACCACCACTGCGGCTGCCCGTGGCAATGACACCTTAGCAACCCGCGATGGTGCTGGTGACTACCGTAACGCGCGGATCCCTGCTCGCGGTCATGGCAGCCAGAACAATCCCGGGCTCAGGTCACATTCCCGTCGGGTCCTTCGGCTCTTGTGACTCGAGACATTGGGGTGGAAGCTGAGAGGCGACCAAACAACTTGGAGACAACGGATGATCACCGCTGACAACCACCGCGACGAAGCGATCGCGTCTGTGGAGCTCAATGAGGAAGGATTCTTCGTCCACCCCGAGCAGTGGACCGAAGCGATGGTTCCAGCCCTTGCCGCGCGAGTGGGCATCCGTGAGCTGGGCGACCGTCCTGGCAGGTGATCCGCTTCACCCGCAATCAGTTCCTCGAACACGGGATGGGCCCGACGGTTCGACTCCTGGGCAAGGCCTCGGGAGTCTCGGTCCGGGAGCTCTACCGGTTGTTTCCCCGAAGCCCGTCATATGCAGCAGCGCGCATCGCCGGCATCCCCAAGCTGCTACCTCTGTCACAACGGCAGCTGGTTGAGTGCGGCTCGGGCGGCCACCTTGCAGGCCGCAGCGCACTGACGTCACGGGGCGTTCGTCACAGCGAGCGCCCCCGCTACAGGACGCGTCCGAGCACTCGCGACGAGATGGCGCGGATGGCGTGGCGCCGATCGGGTCGTCAGGGCTGCAACCTCCGTGGTCAGCGGGTTGCCGCTACCGTCCGCGCAGGCGGCTGAACCACGATGGTGAGGTCCCTCGGGAGGTCGGCGCGGCAGTCGACCGGACATCGCACAAGCAGCGCTGATCACGCGGAACATGGCCAAGTACCTGTTCGACGTGCGCACCACACCCGGCCCAGGTTGGGCGCCGACAGGTCTTACAGGTGACTGCTCTACACATGCGCGTCGCCCGTCAAGCCACGCCGTGTGCGACTGATGTGCGCACGTTGTCCATGTCAAGTGCACGGATTTGCGCGATGAGATCCTCGAGCGCTGTTGCAGGCAGGGCGCCGGGCTGGGAGAAGAGCAGGATGCCGTCCCGAAAGGCCATGAGTGTCGGAATGGACATGATCCCGGCACCACCGGCGAGCTCTTGGTTGGCCTCGGTATCGACCTTCGCAAAAACGACGTCTTCATGCTTCTGTGCCGCGGCCTCGAACGTCGGCGCAAAGGCGCGGCACGGGCCGCACCATGACGCCCACCAATCGACCAGCACGATGCCGTCTGCCTCGATGGTTCCTCGGAAGGTTTCCGCAGTCAGGTTGATCGTGGTCATCTGTATTCCTCTGTCAGTTCTCAAGACTCGTGATTGCAAAGAAAGAAGTCGACCAGCAGTTCCGGTCGTGACCTCCGGCTGCCAGCATCAGGCGAGCTTGAGGAACATCTTCTGGACGTCGCCGATGTCGTATCCGGCGGCGGCGGACCGGCGTGGGTCTTCGAGGCACCACGTCAACCCAGCTGCAACAAGGACGAACCCGGCCTGTTCGAGTGCCTTGTTCGCAGCGGCGATCTGCGTCACCACCTCACGGCAATCACGATGCGCTGAGAGCATCTGCTGAACTCCGCGAACCTGGCCCTCCACCCTGCGCAACCGCCGCTGCAAGTCAGCCAGTGTGACGTCATCGAAGTCGATGCCGTGTGATTCCGGCGAGGAGGTGTGGTTCATGGTCTCAGTCTATCGCATACCCCCCAGGGTATGCTGGGCTGATGCCCGCATGCCGCGTCAGTGGGCAAGGGCTCGGATGCGTGCGACCGCCACGGTTTACGGCGCAAGCGCGACTGAACGCCGCGAGGTAACTGCCGAAGTTGGGCGGAGGTGGCAACGCACGAGCAGCTCATCCGCCGGCTCCAGCACACCCTGTGCGATCGAGGTCGCCCACCACATGAGGGCGCCGCACACGAGCCCGAGCGCAAATCCACCGACGACATCGGAGACGTAGTGCACGCCGACGTAGACACGGGCGAACGCCACTAGCAGGGCGATGAGACCGACGATGAAGCCGAGTCGACGTGACGTGAACCAGACGCAGATGGTCACCGCTCCCAACGCGGCCAGATGGTCCGAGGGAAAGGACGCGTCGGCAGCGTGACTGATGAGCGGGGTGAAGTGTTCGGCCACGAACGGCCGGGGCCGATCCCAGAGCATTCCGATGGCGGCCGTGAGGGCGAATGCCAGAAGTCCTCCGAGAGCGGCGGCCACCAGGGTCCTCAGGCCATCGCTGCGCAGCCACAGGGGGATCGCGACCAGAGTAGCGGCGACGATCAGATAGACGGCTGCGAAGCGCATCGCGCTATCGAGGAGGCCGGAGTGACCCGAAATGGCGCGGATCGGACCACTCAGATCGGGGATGGAGGCTGGCACGAGGGCTGAAACGTGGGCAAGAGAGCCCACGTTACTGTAGGCAGCGACGTACCGACCGAGGTGGCCGCGGCCGGCGAGGCTCGACGAACGAACTCAGAGTTCATCAGCGAGACGGAGTGGGCTCGAGCGCCAGCGGAAAGGACATATGCCGATACCTGAGGCACTGAGCGTCGATAGATCGCTACCACCGGGTCGACATCGAAGGGCTGGTCTACAGGACCCACACCACATCATCGTTCGTCGTGGACCAATTCCGAACATGGTCACGCGAAGTGTTCGCCTCTCCTCGGTGTTCGTTCACGTGGGATGCTGAGATGTGCGACCCCGACCCAGCAGCAAAGCCTCGGCGGCCAGCGCGTCTGGCGAGCTCAGGGAGAGCGTCGATCCGCTCGCGAACTCTGACGGCTCAAACAGCGCACGTAGCGCAGCTTCTCGATCGGGTCGGGCGTCCACTCCTCCGCCGACAGGCTGTCCCAGAACGAGCGCGCCATGGCGTCATCGCGGATGACGAATGCATCGATCCGTCGCGCCCCGAGCGCAGCCAGTCGCTCGGTCGCGCCGGCGAGCAGCTTCCGAGCCAGACCCATTCGTCGATGCGAGGGTGCGACCACGATCCGGTAGATGCTGCCTCGCCAGCCGTTCCAGCCTGCGATCACTGTGCCAACGACACGCTCTCCGTCGACCGCCACGAGAAGTGAGCCTGGTGCATCCGCCAGCAGCCGCGCCACGCCCGCCGGGTCATCCGTGATCGTCGGATGCGTGCCTGACTGCTCCCAAAGCCTGAGCACCGCGTTGATATCCAATGACGTCCCGACGCGAACATCGAACTCGTGACGGGGCTGCTGAGGCATAATCCGAGGATACCGGTTCGTTAGATCTGCCCAGCGCGAAACGGTGCCCTCCGCGCCGGTGGACACGAGCTTCCCCGGCTGAAGGTCGAGCGAAAAAGAGTGGCTTTGCAGGAAAGGCTATCACTCGCGGAATGAGGACTAGTCCCTGCAAAGTGACTGATCCCCGCAAGCTGGAATCGGCTGCAACTGAGTAGAAATGACTGCACTGCCCTGCAATGGGCTGCGAATCGGGGAGACAGGACTCGAACCTGCGACCCCTGGTCCCCCAGACCAGTACTCTAACCATCTGAGCTACTCCCCGAGGCGCGCCTGACGACTCTAACGCCCCGGCCCCGGGACGCCGCCGCGCTGCCGGGAGCCGGAAGCTAGTGCGTCTCCGCGGCGGGATCGCGGCTCATCAAGTCCGCGAGTGCGGCGCTGACGGGTTTCTCCTCGAACAGCACCGCGTGGACCTCGCGCGTGATCGGCATGTCGACATCGAAACGCACGGCAAGACGAGCTGCGACCCGGGTCGTGTTGACCCCCTCCACGGTCATCGCGATCTCCGCCATCGCGCCCTCGAGTGACGCACCGCGCGCAATCGCCTCGCCAAGACGCCGGTTTCGCGAATGCGGGCTCATGCACGTCACCACGCAGTCCCCGAGGCCCGCAAGACCCGCAAACGTGAGCACGCGTGCACCGGCGGCAAGGCCGAGCCGTGCCATCTCGGCAAGGCCCCGGGTGATGATCGCCGCCTTGCCGTTGTCCCCGGCTCCCATGCCGTCGCATGCTCCTGCCGCGATCCCGACGATGTTCTTCAACGCTCCGGCGTACTCAACACCGATGCAATCGGACGTGCTGTACACGCGAAGGTACGGGCCCGTGCACGCATCGCGCACTGCATTCGCGCATGGCTCCGCACCGGCGACGACGGTTGCCGCCGGAAGGCCCCGCGCGATCTCGACGGCGATGTTCGGTCCGCTGAGTGCGGCGATACGGTCCTTCAACTCATCACCCAGGATCTCGCGCAGCACGGCCGTCATCGTGAGATCACCCTGCTCGTCGAAGCCCTTGGCGGCACTCACGACCATCGTCGTCGGACGCAGCAACGGCCCCACGACCGTTGCGACCTCGCGCATCGCGTCCGTCGGCACGGCGAGCAGCACGATCTCTGCACTGCCGACGGTCGCCCCGAGGTCTGCGCTGACGGCCACACGCTCGTCGAGCGAGACCTCGGTGAGGTACGCGGGGTTGTGCCGTGTGCGCGCGACCACGTCGGCCACGTCCGGATCACGAGCCCACAAGACCACATCCCGAGATCCATCGCGCGCCAGCGCGTGCGCCAGCGCGGTACCCCAGGACCCGGCGCCGACGATAGCGATCTTCATGGCTCAGTCGTCGGATTCGTCGCGACGCCGCGTGACGATTCGCAGGCGCACTCCCGCGAAGCCGAACACCGCACGGATGCGGTTCTCGAGATAGCGCTGATATGCAAAGTGCAGCAGCTCGGGGTCATTGACGAACAGCACGATCGTCGGCACGGGGCTTCTCGCCTGCGTCGCGTAGAGGATCTTCAGACGCCGGCCCTTGTGCGTTCGCGGGGGATGCTCGTCGAGTGCGTTGCGGATCAGCGTGTTGAGCGCCGGGGTCGGGATGTGGATGGACCGCGCGTCTGCGACCGCGAGGACTGCGGGCATCACCCGCCGGAGGTTGCGATGCTCGGTCGCCGAGATCGTGAGCACGGGCACGCCCGGGATGAACGAGAACGAGTCCTGGAGCTTCTTCAGGTACGCGGCATCGACTCTGTCCTCGTGCTTCACCAGGTCCCACTTGTTGGCGGCGACCACGAGGCCCGCGCCGGCCTCGATCGCGTACCCGGCGATGTGACGGTCCTGCGCGCTCGCACCCTCCGAGGCGTCGATCACGAGCACACCGACATCGCTGCGCTGGAGCGCGCGCAGCGAGCGCAGCAGGCTGTAGCGCTCGACGTTCTCAGTGACGACACCGCGCCTGCGAATGCCCGCCGTATCGACGAGGCGGATGACACGTCCGTCGAGCGACACGACGGTGTCGACCACATCGCGGGTCGTCCCCGCAACCGGCGACACAAGCGCACGCTCCTCCCCCACCAGCCCGTTCAGCAACGACGACTTGCCGGTGTTCGGCCGGCCGATGATCGCAACACTCACCTCTCCGGTTGCAAGCTCCGTTCCCGGCCCCGCGTTCTCCGGCAGCGCGGCGACCATGGCATCGAGCAGGTCGCCCGTGTCGGTGCCCTGCAGCGCGGAGATCAACAGCGGATCGCCGAGACCGAGGCGGTGGAGCTCGTCGGCATGGTATCGATCGACCTGGCTGTCGGCCTTGTTGCCGACCAGGAGCACCGGCCTGCCGCCGCGGCGCAGCGTCTGCGCGATCTCCTCGTCGAGCGCGGTCAATCCGTCACGAACGTCGACCATGAAGCAGCACACGTCGGCCTCGGCGATGGCCATGCGCGCGTGCTCCTGCGTCGCCCTCGTCAACGCGGTGATATCGGCCGCGGCGTCCTTCGGCAGCGGGACGTCGAGACCCGCCGTGTCGACGAGCGTGAAGCGCTTGCCACCCCACTCGACGACGCCGTAGAGGCGGTCGCGCGTGAGCCCGGCCATCTCGTCGACGATGGCGCGACGCGTGCCCGTCAACCGGTTGAACAGGGTCGACTTGCCCACGTTGGGCCGGCCGACGATGGCGACGACGCCGACTGCGGGCGCAATCGGATCGGCCTCCTCGCGCCGGCGCCGGTGCGTCGCGCCGGCCGGGCTCATTTCCCCCCGCCGGGTACCGGCGAGATGTCGATGGCGATCTGCGGCATCGGGCCGCCCTCGGATTCGAGCGCGAACGCGTTCATGTCCTCAGCACCCGTGGCCGTCGTGCGGCAGATGACGTACACATAGTCGAGCCAGGCTCGATCGGTGTCGAACTGCGAGGGACGCGCGGGATGGTCCGGGTGGCTGTGCCAGATTCCCGACACGTCGAGGCCGCGCGACCGCGCATCTCGGTCGGCGCGCAGGAAGTCACTCGGGTCGAGGTCGTACCGGTCGGCGGCGCGCTCGGTCCACATGTTGCGAGCCGACGTCACGTCGACGATCAGCATCCGCGTGCCGTCTCGCCGCCCGAGCAGCACGCCGCAGCCCTCATTGGGATACGCGGCGACGGCGAGCTCGCGGATACGGCGTTCGGCAGCCGGCGCGATGGTTGCGGAACGCAGGTTCACCGCCTGCTGCGCCCGTAGAGCCCGGTCGAAAGGTAGCGATCGCCTCCATCCGGCAGTACCGTCACGATCACGCCACGCCCGATGCGTCGGGCGACCTCGCGCGCCGCCCACAGCCCGGCGCCGCTCGAATGCCCGGCGAGGATGCCCTCGGTGCGCGCCAGCTCCCGCGCGAGCTCATACGCGGGCTCGGTCTCGACACCCATGTCCTCGTCCGCGAGCGTGTCGTCGTAGATGCCGGGGACGATCGAGGTGGCCATGTGCTTCAGCCCTTCCAGGCCATGCCACGGCTCGGCCGGCTGCACGCTGATGCATTGGATCGCAGCGTTCATCTGCTTGAGCCGGCGCGTCACCCCCATGAACGTTCCGCTCGTGCCCAGTGCGGCGATGAAGTGGGTGACCGTGCCGCGGGTCTGCTCCCAGATCTCCGCGCCGGTTCCGTCGTAATGCGCCTTCCAGTTGGCCTCGTTGTTGTACTGGTCCGGCATGAAGTACGCGTCCGGGTTCTCGTCGTACATGGCACGAACCAGTCGGATGGCGCCGTCGCTCCCTTCGAGCGGATCGCTGTATTCGACCTCCGCACCGTAGGCCGCGATCAGCTGACGCCGTTCGTCGCTGACGTTGGCCGGCATGACGAGGCGCACCCGATAGCCCTTCGCCGCTCCGATCATCGCGTAGGCGATCCCGGTGTTGCCGCTCGTGCTGTCGAGGATCACCCGCTCTGGCGTGAGCCGTCCCGACTGCTCACCGTCCTCGATCATGCGCAGTGCGGGGCGGTCCTTCACCGAGCCTCCCGGGTTCATGAACTCGGCCTTTGCGTACACCGCGACATCCGGGCACTCGCGCTCGAACAGGCGGATGCGCAGCAACGGCGTGTTGCCGATGCGATCGGTGATCGTCTCCCCGAGGGGTCTGGGGACGAGCGTCAACGCCGGCCGTGCCGGATGCTGCGGCGTGGTCACGCCGATCAGCTCGCCTCGGCTCCCTGCGCGACCCGGAATCCGGAAACACCGCGACGCTGGTCGGCGATGACCGCGAGGACGGCTTCTGGGCGGACCAGGAACGGGCCGTCCTCACCCGGAAGCTCGATGAACGCCGGTCCTCCCTCGGGAACGTTGAGCTTGGCGATCACCTCGCGAACGGTGAGCTTCACCGAGAGGTCGTCTCCATTGGCCAGACGTACGACTGCCATAGTCCCTCTAGAGTACCGGGTCCGGCCCGCTCGGGACTGTCCGGCGTCAGCCGGCCGCGGACGCGATGAGCGCGGCGTCGAATTCCGCGGTGAGGTCATCGATGTGCTCGATGCCCGCGCTGATGCGAACCAGGCCATCGCCGATGCCGAGTGCCTGGCGCTGCTGCGGGCTCAAGCCGCGGTGCGAGGTGCTCGTCGGATGGCTGACAGTGGTTGCGACGTCGCCGAGGCTCGGCGCCAGCCGCACGCCGTCGAGACCCTTGATGAATGCGTCTGCCGCGCCGCCACCACCCCGCAGCTCGATGCTGAGCATCGCGCCACGGCCGCGAGGGAGCAGCCGGCCGGCGAGCTCGGCGTCCTGCGCGTCACGCAGCCCGGGATAGTGCACCGCCGCCAGCTCCTGCCTCCCCGAGAAGAACGACGCAAGCGCAGCCGCGTTCTCGCTCGAGCGTTCGATGCGCAACCCGGCGGTGCGCAGACCGCGAAGCGCAAGCCACGCATCGAACGGCGAGAGATTCGACCCAAGGAGCCGCGCGTGGGCATCGAGCCAGTCCGACGCCGGGTGATCGCTGTCGACAAGGAGGACGCCGCCGAGCACGTCGCTGTGACCCGAGAGGTGCTTCGTGAGGCTGTGGATCACGAGGTCTGCCCCGTGTGCGAACGACTGGAAGAGGAACGCGGGCGCGAAGGTTGCGTCGACGATGCAGGCCGCGCCGGCGGCGTGAGCGGCGTCGGCGACGGCCGGGACATCCACCAGACCGATGAGCGGGTTGGTGATGACCTCGGTCACCACTGCGGCGACGTCATCGCCGAGCGCCGCGGCGACCAGTGCACCGTGGTCCCCTCCTCCATCGGCCGGCAGGTCCACGGTGGACAGCTGCACCCCAAGGTTGCCGAGCGGTCCAGCGAGCAGGGATTCGGTGCCGCCGTAGCAGGGACGGAGGACCACGATCCGTCGCCGCCGTGGCGTCACGACGAGGGTGGCCGCCATCAGGAGCGCCGCCTGGCCGCTCGAGGTGACCCGGGCGACCGGAGGCCGCTTGCCCAGGACGGTCTCGAGCTCGATGAGTGCTGCCTCGAGGAGCTCAGGGTTGCCCCCACCGTAGCGGCGGTAGGTGTGCCGGCCCTCCATCGCCTCGTCGACCGACGGCAGGTCCGCGTACGCGCGGACGGACGCCAGGCTGATCGGAGCGACGAGATCGCTCCCTTCGGCGGTATCGCCTCGACCGAGCCCGGCCCGGGCCGTCGAGGTCGCGGGATCCACCCTGCGTGTCACGGCTTGACGGTTCTCCCGTACGCCGACGCGCCGAGGTATTGCGCCTGATCTCCGAGCTCGTGCTCGATGCGCAACAGGCGGTTGTACTTGGCAACGCGCTCCGATCGCGACGGCGCACCCGACTTCATCTGGCCGGCATTCACCGCGACCGCGAGGTCGGCGATGCTCGTGTCCTCCGTCTCACCGCTTCGATGGCTGATGACGGTTGCGTAGCCGTTGGCCCTCGCCAGCGCGATCGTCGCGAGCGTTTCCGTGACCGTGCCGATCTGGTTGAGCTTGATGAGGATCGCATTCGCAACCCTTCTGTCGATGCCGAGCTGCAGTCGCTCGGTGTTCGTGACGAAGAGGTCGTCCCCGACCAGCTGGATGCGCGCCCCGAGGCGGTCGGTGATCAGCTTCCACCCGTCCCAGTCATCCTCGGCCATGCCGTCCTCGATGGAGACGATCGGATACCGATCACACCAGCCCTCCCAGAGGTCCACGAGCTCCGCGGGCTCGAGCGTGCGGCCTTCGCCACGGAGCTCATACCGGCCGTTCTCGAAGAGCTCGGACGTCGCAGGGTCGAGCATGATCGCCACGTCCTTCCCCGGCGTGTACCCGGCGGCGTTGATCGCCTCGATCAGCAACTCCATGGCCGCCTCGTTGTGCTCGAGATCGGGCGCGTATCCGCCCTCATCCCCCTGACCGGTTCCGAGGCCACGCGCATGCAGGATCGAGCGGAGCGCGTGGAAGCACTCGGCCCCGGCGCGAAGCGCCTCGCTGTAGGTGGGCAGGCCGATTGGTGCCAGCATGAACTCCTGGAAGTCGACGCGCGTCTGCGCGTGGGCGCCACCGTTGAGCACGTTGAATTGCGGTACCGGCAGGACCCGTGCGGCGTCACCGCCGAGACGTCGGTAGAGCGGCACGTGGGTCGCCGCCGCCGTCGCGTGGCTCGTGGCGAGGCTGACTGCGAGGATTGCGTTGGCGCCGAGCCTGCCCTTGTTCGGCGTGCCGTCGAGCTCACAGAGACGCTTGTCGAGGGCGGCCTGATCCATGGCGTCGCAACCGCGCAGCGCCGGTGCGAGCACCTCCTCGACGTTTGCGAGCGCGCGACGGACGCCCTTGCCGCCGAAACGCGAGGCATCGCCGTCGCGCAGCTCCACGGCTTCATGGACTCCGGTGCTGGCGCCGCTGGGGACCCGCGCCCGGCCCTCCGACCCGTCGCTGAGGCGCACCACGCACTCCAGTGTCGGGTTGCCGCGCGAGTCCAGGATCTCGAGTGCTTCGACGGAATCGATGCTGATCATCGCCCCGCCAACGCAACCGCGAGCTCGTCCCAGAGCCGAGCAAGGACGCGGATGCCCTTGAAATACATGTCGAGCGTGAACTTCTCATTCGGCGCGTGAATCTGGTCGTCGGGAAGCCCGAGGCCGACGAGCACGGCCGGCAGTCCCATGAGACGGGCAAAAGACTCGACAGGGGGGATCGATCCACCGTCACGCGTCATCGCCGGTGTGATCCCGAAGACGTCCTCCATGGCCCGCGACGCGGCGAGCACCGCCGGATGATCGGTCGACGTCACCACGGGGCGGCCGCCCGGCTTGGCATCCGCGGTGACCGTGACGCCGACCGGCGCTGCCGCGAGGACAGCGCCGCGAACGAGATCCGCGATCCGCGCGGGATCCTGGTTCGGGACGAGCCGGCAGGTGATCTTCGCGCCGGCGCTCGCCGGGATGATCGTCTTGCTCCCGGGGCCCGAGTACCCGCCCCAGATGCCGTTGAACTCCAGGGTCGGTCGCGCCCACAGACGCTCCGGGTCGGACCATCCCTCCTCACCGACCGTCGCGGGAACGCCACCGGCTTCGGCACGAAACGCATCGACGTCGTACGGCACCCGTGCGAAGAGCTCGCGTTCCTCTGCTGAGGGAACGCGGACGTCGTCGTAGAAGCCGGGCACGGTCACGCGCCGTGAGACAGGGTCGTGGAGCGAGGCGAGGATCTCGGCCAGTGCCCCGACAGGATTGGCGACGGCACCGCCGAAACGACCCGAGTGCAGGTCGAGCGTCGCGCCCTGGACGTGGACCTCGACGCCGGCGAGGCCGCGCAGCCCCGTGCAGAGCGACGGCAGGTTCGCCGCGACAACCGACGTGTCCGACACCACGAGCACGTCGGCACGGAGCCGCTCCTGCTCGCGCACCACGATCTCCTCGAAATGCACCGACCCGGACTCCTCCTCACCTTCGACGATGAGCTTGAGATTGAGCGGCAGCTCACCCTTCACGGCCAGCACCGACTCGACCGCCTTCAGGTGCATCCAGACCTGGCCCTTGTCGTCGACCGCCCCACGCGCGTAGAGGTTGCCGTCGCGGATCTCCGGCTCGAAGGGCGCCGATCGCCACTCCTCGAGCGGGTCGACCGGCTGGACGTCGTGATGGCCGTAGATGAGCGCGGTCGGCAGCGACGGATCGACCAGGCGCTCTGCGTAGACGGCGGGGTGTCCCGAAGTCTCGATGATCTGGGCGTGGTGGAATCCCACCGTGCGAGCCTCGGCCGCGAAGTGCTCGGCGTTGCGCCGGACGTCGGCCGCATGCGCGGGATCGGCCGAGATGCTCGGAATCCGGAGCGCCTCGATGAGCTCATCGACGTGGCGTTGCCGGTTGGCGGCGCAATAGGCATCGAGATCGGTGTAAGACATGGCCGACAGCCTAAGACGGCGGCCACTCCGGCTGCATCCGTTGTAGCCTTCCACGCAGCGAACTCACGTCATTCCACTTCACGTCTTTCCAGGAGGTCGCCGTCATGGCCGTTCGTGTCCTGCCCGCCGGGACAATCGGGATCCCGCTCGAGCCACCGGCTGTTCCCGAACCGCCGCCACTCGAGGTCGAGGACGACGTCCCGACCCTCCACCTGGTGGGTCGCAGCGAGCAGCGTCTCGCCCAGGCACTCTTCGAGACCGAGTCCGTCGACGCCCCGTACAGCGCCGACACCGTTCGCGCGCTGCGCCTCCTGGCGATGGACAACCTCGTGGACATCATCCAGCTCCGCGAGCTCGTCCAGGAACGCGATGCTCAAGTGGCGTCGCTCACCGGCGAGGTAGACCTGTGGCGGACCCGCGCGCTCGAGGAGCACGCCAATCGCGGTGTCGAACAGAAGGAGTACGTGCGCCGGGAACGCGAGCTCGTCACCGTGCTGCACAGCGAGCTCATTCGCAACGAGACGCTGACCGGAGAGCTGGCATGGCGGCGCAAGCCCTGGTTCAAGCGCCTCGGCGGGCGTCGCTGACCGAAGCGTTCAGGATCCCGCGACCGGCTTCAGGCCGACCTGCTGCTCGCTGAGCTCCCAGAGACGGCGGGCGACCGCCGGATCCTGCGCGGGCTTGCTCGTGACCGCGAGGGACCGATTCACGTAGTAGCCGCCGCTCTGCGTTGACACGTCCGGCGAGTCGGCCAGCCAGACCAGCGTGCGCGCAGCCTTCCTCGGAGTCTTGGAGAACGGAGCCATCAGCAGCATCGCCGCGCTCATCAACCCTCCGTTGTTGCGGTTGAAACCGGTCGCAACGAGGCCCGGATGGAAGCAGTACGCGGTGACGCCGGTGCCTTGCAGCCGGCGCGACAGCTCCGCGGTGAAGAGGATGTTGGCGAGCTTCGATTCCCCGTAGCGCGTGAAGCCCATTCCCCTGTACGAGCGTTCGGCGCTGATGTCGTCGAACGGGATCAGCTTTCCCTTGTGCGCATCGGACGTCGTGGTGATGATCCGCGCCGGCGCCGATGCCTTCAGCCGGTCGAGGAGCAGGGTCGTGAGCAGGAACGGGGCGAGGTGGTTGAGCGCCCATGTCTGCTCGATCCCATCCTCTGTCAGATGACGCGTGGTGAACATCGCTCCCGCGTTGTTGACCAGGACTTCGATGCTCGGATAGCGCTCCACCGCCTCTGCCGCGAGCGCGCGCACCGATGCCTGCGAGCTCAGATCGGTATGGAGCACATCGACCTTCGAACCGCCTGCCGCCTCGATCCGGCGCACCGCATCCACCGCGCGCGCTGCGTTGCGCGCCACGATGGCCACGTGCGCGCCTCTCCGGGCGAGCGCTTCAGCTCCCGCCAGGCCGATGCCGTGGGTTGCACCGGTGATCAGCACTCGCTTGCCGCGCACGCCCGCCCACTCGGTCATTGTCGATCCAGCCTAGCAAAGCCCCGGGAACCGATCGGTGCGCAGGCGTCTCAGACGTTGCTGGGAAAGGCGAGATCCACCCTGCCCGGACCGGGCTCGGGCCACCGGGCGGTCACCACCTTGGTGCGCGTGTAGAAGTGGATGCCGTCGGGTCCGTACATGTGTGTGTCACCGAAGAGCGACGCCTTCCAGCCGCCGAAGCTGTAGTAGGCGACCGGCACCGGGATTGGAACGTTGACTCCAACCATGCCCACCTGAACCTCGAACTGGAACTTGCGTGCAGCGCCGCCG
Source organism: Candidatus Dormiibacterota bacterium (assembly GCA_049582105.1). Lineage (GTDB taxonomy): Bacteria > Chloroflexota > Dormibacteria > Aeolococcales > Aeolococcaceae > Palsa-851. Next base: position 19,530 of record JBAUTG010000095.1, read on the forward strand.
TCTCGGGTGAAGATGGCGACACCGTTTCCGTAGGGGTTGTCATTAACCATGCGGATCGCCTCCTCGTAAGTGTCCACGCGGACCACCGAGAGCACGGGCCCGAAGATCTCGTCGTCGTAGACCTTCGACCCCGGGTGCACACGGTCCACGAGTGACGGCCCGAGGAAGAACCCGTCGCCTTCCGGCGTGTTCGCACGACCGTCAACAACGAGGTTCGCGCCGCCGAGCGCCTGCGCGTCCAGGTAGCCGGCCACCTTGTCGCGGTGCTCACGGGTCACGAGCGGCCCCATCTCGGAGGTCGGGTCGTTCCCCGGCCCGACCCTGACGCCCGGGATTCGCTTGGCGATCGCATCGACCAGCCGCTGCCCGATGTCGCCGACTGCCACCACCGTCGAGATGGCCATGCACCGCTCGCCGGCGGAGCCGTATCCGGCGGACACAGCCGCATCCGCGGCGGCGTCGATATCCGCGTCAGGGAGCACGACCATGTGGTTCTTGGCGCCGCCAAGCGCCTGGACGCGTTTGCCGTTGCGGGTCCCGGTCTCGTAGATATGGCGGGCAACCGGCGTCGATCCCACGAACGAGAGCGCCGCGATGTCGGGGTGCTCGAGCAGGCGGTCGACCGCCTCGCGTGCGCCCTGCACGACGGTGAAGACGCCGTCCGGCAACCCGGCCTGCTTCCAGAGGTCTGCGAAGAAGAGCGAGGGCGACGGGTCCTTCTCGCTCGGCTTGAGGATGAAGGTGTTCCCGCACGCGATCGCGTTGGCGAACATCCACATCGGCACCATCGCCGGGAAGTTGAAGGGCGTGATCCCCGCGACAACGCCGAGCGGCTGTCTGATGGAATACACATCGACGCCGCGCGACGGCTGTTCCGAGAAGCCACCCTTGAGCAGGTGCGGCACGCCGCACGCGAACTCGACATTCTCGATGCCGCGCGCAACCTCACCCCGCGCATCCGACGTGACCTTGCCGTGCTCGGATGTGATGAGGTCGGCGATGTCGTTGCGGTGCTGATCGAGCAGGTCGCGAAAGCCGAAGAGGATCGTGGTCCGCTGCGAGAGCGACGACGCACGCCACGCCCGGAATGCTCCTGCCGCGGTCTCGACCGCCGCATCCACCTCCGCGGACGCGGCGAGGTCGACAGAGCCGGTCTGCTCACCCGTTGCCGGGTTGTAGACCGGACCCTGCTTCCCCGACGTCCCCGCGACTACCTGGCCGCCGATCCAGTGGCTGATCCGCTTCAAGCCGCCGTTGCCGCCTTCTGCAACGTCCGGGCGGTGAGCACCTGAGCGAGATGCCGCTTGTACTCGGCTGTGGCGCGCACGTCGCCGGTCGGGTCGATGTCGGACCCGGACTGCGCAGCAGCGTCCTTTGCGGAAGCACCGCCGGCAAGCGCCTGCTCCACCGCCGCGCCCCGCCGCGGTGTCCGCGCGAGGTTCACGTACCCGACACGCCACGAGGACCCGGTCTCCTGGACGGCCACGCCCGCGATCGCCCAATCGTAGAGCCGGCGACGGAACTTGGTGTACGCGAAGCGACCCGTCGAGACCGGGAAGCGAATGGAGGTGACCAGCTCGTCGTGCTCGAGCACGGTGGTGAAGATGTCGCGGAAGAAGTCCTTCGCGGCGACGCGGCGCTTGTTGGTGACGATCTCCGCGTCAAGCATCAACGCGAGGGCGTTGTAGTCGCCGGCGCTGTCACCGTGCGCGACCACCCCACCGATCGTGCCGAGGTTCCGCACCTGGTTGTCTCCGATGTCGTTGGCCATCTCCACGAGCAGGGGCAACGTCTCGCGGAGCGTCGCATCCTTCTGGATGTCGACATGCCTGACGAGCGCGCCGATCTCCACGGTGCCGTTCTCCCGGCGCACCTGCTTGAGCCCCGGTATGCGCTGGATATCGATCAGAGCGGTGGGATGGCTGAGACGGAGGCGCATCAGCGGGATGAGGCTCTGGCCGCCGGCGATCACCTTCGCGTCGGCGCCGTACTTGTTGAGCATCGACTGAGCTTCCTCGACCGAACCCGGACGGGCGTACTCGAATGCTCCCGTGATCATGCGCGTGCCTCCTTGATCATCGACCAGAGGCGATCTGGGCGGGCGGGCATTTCGACGTGCTTGATGCCGAATGGACTGAGCGCGTCGGTGATGGCGTTGATGACGGCGGCGCTCGAGGCGATCGTGCCCGCCTCTCCGATTCCCTTGACACCCAGCTCGTTCGTCGGGCTCGGGGTCACCGTTCGGTCGAGCTCGAACCGCGGCATCTCGGCCATCGTCGGGACCAGGTAGTCGAGCAGCGTGCCGGTGAGCATCTGCCCCGTCGCATCGTCGTACTGCACCTCCTCGAACAGCGCCTGCGAGATGCCCTGGGCGATGCCGCCGTGCAACTGGCCGTCGACGACCATCGGGTTGATGACGTTGCCGCAGTCGTCGACGGCGACGTACCGGTCGATGCTGACTGCCCCCGTCTCCGGGTCCACCTCCACCGCGCAGATGTGACACCCGAACGGCCAGACGAAGTTCGGTGGATCGAAGTACGACACCGCCTCGAGCCCCTGCTCCATTCCCTCCGGCAGGCCGGCCCCGTACGAGGCGAAGGCCAGCTCCGCGAGCACCTTGGCCTCCGCCGGGTTGCCACGCACGAAGTAGCGGCCCTGGTCGACCACGATGTCGTCCTCGGAGGCTTCGAACGCGTGCGCCGCGAGCTTGCGTGCCTTCTCCACGACCTTGTGACAGGACGCCATGATCGCCATGCCGCCGACCGCGAGGCTGCGCGACCCGTAGGTTCCGTAGCCGAACGGCGTGTCCCCCGTGTCCCCGTGGCGGATCTCCACCGATTCGTAGGGCACGCCGAGCGCGTCCGCGACGATCTGGGCGAAGGTCGTCTCGTGGCTCTGTCCATGCGCATGCGTGCCGACCGACACCGTCACCGATCCGGTGGGATGCACTCGCACCATCGACGACTCCACGAGCGCGATGCCGGCGGCGGGCGCCGTCGCCGAGCTCGGACCGATCCCGCAGATCTCGACCCAGGTGCTGAACCCGATGCCCGTGTACCGACCCTGCGCGCGCAACTCCTCCTGGCGCTTCCGCAACGCCGGATAGTCGATGTTCGCCATGGCCAGGTCGAGCGATTTCTCGTAATCGCCCGAGTCGTACACGAGACCGAAGTTGTTCGTGTGCGGGAACGTCTTGACGAAATTCTTACGCCGGACCTCCGCCGGGTCCATACCGATCTCGAGCGCGACCAGGTCGACCGCACGCTCGACGAGATGCGTGGCCTCCGGACGTCCGGCGCCGCGGTACGGGTCGGTCGACATGCGGTTCGTGAAGATGCCGATGCTCTTCGCGCTGATGGCCTTCCAGTCATAGCAGCCGCCGCCCAGCAGGCATGCGACGACCTGGAAGGCGCCGAACACACCGTGATATGCGCCGATGTCGAGCAGCTGGGTGAACTTCAGCCCCAGCAGGGTGCCGTCGCGCTTCGCCGCGACCTCCATGTCGAACAGCTGACCCCGACCCTGCGTCGTCGCCTGCAGGCTCTCCGTGCGGTCCTCGATCCACTTCACAGGGCGTCCGCAGAGCTTGGACGCGGCGGTGGCGAGGTACTCCTCGGGATACGGGCGCAACTTCGCGCCGAACCCACCGCCGACGTCGTGGCTGATCACCCGGAACTGCGACTCCGGGACGCCGAGAGCGCCACCGACGAACAGCCTGATGAAGTGCGGCACCTGCGTGGACGTCCAGAGCGTCACCCGGTTGTCGAAGGGGGTCCAGTCCGCGACGCACCCGCGCGTCTCCATGGCGGTTGGGAAGAGCCGCTGCTGCCCGATCCGCTCCTTGACGACGACCTCAGCCTCGGCGAACGCGGCGTCGATGTCCCCCGACGGGAAGACCGCCTCCCATCCGATGTTGTCCGGCCGGTCACTCTTGACGAGTGGACTGCCCGGGGCCATCGCCTTCTCGAGGTCCATCACCGCGGGAAGCGGCTCATAGTCGACAACGACCAGCTGCGCGGCATCATCGGCGAGGTAGCGGTCCTCTGCGATGACGATCGCTACCGGTTCGCCGGCGTACAGCACCTCATCGGAAGCAATCGGGTACTGCTCCGGCACCTGCTTCTTGTCAGGGACGAAGGAGGCCGTGACCGGGATCGGTCCAAGAATGTGTGGCTTGATCTCGGCGGACGTCAGCACCGCGACGACGCCCTTCGATGCAAGCGCATGCGACGTATCGATCGACTTGATGCGCGCGTGAGCGTGCGGGCTGCGCACCACCGACATGTGCGCCATGTTCACGAGGTTGACGTCGTCGACGTAATGCCCGTGCCCGGTGATGAGCTTCGGGTCCTCGCGACGCTGGATCCGGGCGCCGATCATGGAGGTGACTGCCATGGCTAGCCCTCCACCGGGGCGGCAACGGCCGCCGCGCTGTGTCCCGCGACTTCCGCGATCGCACCGTTCATCGCCTTGGAAGCGGATCGCACCGCTTTCTTGATGTTGGTGTAGCCGGTGCAGCGGCAGAGGTTCCCCTCGAGGCCCTTCTCGATCTCCGCGTCGGTCGGGGTCGGGTTCTCCTTGAGGAGGTAGGCGGCGGCCATGATGAATCCCGGGGTGCAGAAGCCGCACTGGAGTCCGTGCTCGTTCCAGAACGCCTGCTGCACCGGGTGGAGAACGCCCTCCTCGGCGAGGCCCTCGATCGTCGTGACCTTCCGGCCATTGGCCTGGACTGTGAAGACGCTGCACGATTTGACCGCCTCGCCGTCGATCAGGACGGTGCAGGCGCCGCACTGGCTCGTGTCGCAGGCGATATGTGTGCCGGTCAGCCCGGCGACCTCGCGCAGGTAATGCACCAGGAGGAGTCGGGGCTCAACCTCGTCTTCCCTGGGCCTCCCGTTGACGGTGAGCGCGACCGACTGCGTCATGCAACGACCCTCCAGCACGAATTGGCGACCGGGACGCCGCCATGCTTGCATTCGACCATACAGAGGGTCAAGCGCATTCACGCGCCGGATGCCGGCGCAAGATCACGGTTCTTCAGCGATATCTGCCGTGGATGCGGCCGGGACGTGCTGCCGGACCATCACGTGCGGCCAAAGGCGCGCGGGAAACGGAGAGAGGCGATGTCACCCCGTCGCACGATGGACAGCGCAACCGGGGGCGGTCCACAATGACGCACTCAATCAATGAGCCGAATTCAAGGGGTACCCATGCGTCGCACGGTCAATCTCTCGCGCCGCGCCGCAATCGCACTGCTGTTCCCCGCCGCGCTGCTGGCAGCGTGCGGCGGCTCCACCAATGGTGGCGGCGGTGGATCCTCCACGCCCACGCCGTCGGGGGCAGCGGGCCCGGCGATGCAGCCGACCATCGCTGCCGAGGTTCCGGCCGCGGTCAAGGCGGCCGCGCCGCTCCAGATCGCCACCGACGCGTCCTACGCCCCGAATGAGTTCGTCGACCTGAACGGCAACCTGGTCGGCTGGGACATCGACCTTGCCAAGGACGTCTGCAAGGTCCTCGGCATCGCCTGCACGATCAACAACGTCACCTTCTCGGACATCATCCCCGCCCTGCTCGAGAACCCTTCCAAGTACCAGATGAGCTTCTCGAGCTACACGCCCACCACGGCCCGGGAGGCCAAGGGCATCGACTTCATCACCTACTACCAGGCAGGTGAGGCGTGGCTGGTCAAGGCCGGCGGCGCGACGATCTCCAAGGCCTCGGACATGTGCGGCCACACGGTTGCGGTCGAGTCGGGCACCACCGAGGAGGCGGACGCCTGGGGCTACATGGGCATGCAGCCCGGGGGAACCAAGATCAGCGGCGATACGAACAACTGCACGAGCGCCGGCAAGCCGGACATCAAGGTCGCCAGCTTCGACACTCAGACTGAGGCGAACGCCGCGTTGCTTTCCGGACGAGCCGATTTCGGCTGGGCGGATCAACCCATTGCCGATTACCAGGTGAAGCTCGCGGGCGGCAAGCTCGCGATCGGTGGCAGCGCCTGCAGCGTCTACCCATACGGCGTGGCGATCGTCAAGACGCTCGGGCTCGATCAGGCGGTCCAGGACGCGATCAAGTACCTGATCGACAACAACTTCTACAAGCAGATCCTGACGAACTGGGGCGTCGAGGACGGGGCGATCGCCAGCTCCGCCGTTGCCGTGAACGACAACAACCCGGTCGGCAGCACCTGCGTCCCGGCGTACTGAGACGATGCGCCGGCGACACGGCGGCTGACGGCCCCGGACCGAGCACATGACCGCCGGGGGAGACAGCCTGGGCCAGCCGTTGTCTGGCGTCACCGGGCAACATCGCCCGGAAGCGATCCAGGCGATCCCAATTCGCCATCCATGGCGGTGGGTTGCGGCAATCGCGGTGCTCGCCCTCGCGGGCCTCGCGGTCTACACGTTCGCAACCGCTCCGGACCTGCACTGGAGCGTCGTCAGTCAGTTCCTGTTCTTTCCACGGATCCTCCAGGCGGTCGTGGTCACGCTGGAGTTGACGGTGCTCGCCATGGTCATCGGCATCTCGCTCGGCGTGGTGCTCGCAGTGATGCGCCTGTCCGTCAACCCGGTCATGTCCTCAGTGAGCTGGTTCTACATCTGGTTCTTCCGGGGCACACCGGTCCTCGTGCAGATCTTCTTCTGGTTCAACATTGCGACGATCCTTCCGCTGCTCAGGTTCGGTATCCCCTTCACGAGCATCCAGTGGGTGGGGGTCACCAACAACATCGTCTCCCCCTTCCTCGCCGCCGTCCTCGGGCTCGGGTTCAACGAGGCTGCGTACATGTCCGAGGTTGTCCGTGCGGGGATCATCTCGGTAGACCAGGGTCAGACCGAGGCGGCGCAGGCGCTCGGGATGACCCGCATTCGGGTGATGCGCAGGATCGTCCTCCCTCAGGCGATGCGGGTGATCATCCCGCCGACGGGGAACGAGACGATCTCGATGCTCAAGACGTCGTCGCTCGCGTACATCGCAACCGTGAGCGAGCTGTTCTTCGTCCAGAAGACCATCTCCAACTTCAACTACGACATCATCGAGCTCCTGATCGTCGCGAGCATCTGGTACCTCGCGATGACCTCGGTGCTGACGTTCGGTCAGTACTACATAGAACGCCATTTCGCCCGCGGATCCGCGCGACTGCTGCCGCCGACGCCGCTCCAGCGATTCCGCCGACTCCTGTTCCATTTCCACGATGCTCCACCGGCACCCGCCGACCCGGCGACGCTTCCCGTCTATCCCCAGCATCGAGCGTGATGCCGTGATCGGTGCCCCGATGGTTCTTGCCGAGAATGTCCATAAATCCTTCGGTCGCCTCGAGGTGCTTCGCGGTATTGACCTCGAAGTCGCGCCGAAGGAGGTGCTGTGCATCGTCGGGCCGTCCGGATCGGGGAAGAGCACCTTCCTGCGCTGCATCAACCACCTCGAGAAGATCGACGCCGGCCGCCTGTCGGTCGACGGCGAGCTGGTCGGATACCGCGAGCGCAGCGGGAAGATCTACGAGCTCCCCGAGCGCGAGGTGTGCCGCAAACGCGCCGAGATCGGTATGGTCTTCCAGCGGTTCAACCTCTTCCCGCACATGACGGCACTCGGGAACGTCTGCGAAGCCCCGGTCCGCGTGAAGGGTGAGCCGCACCGCTCCGCGGAAGAGCGGGGTCGTGCCCTGCTCGACCGGGTCGGCCTCGGTGACAAGGTCGATGTATACCCGAACCAGCTCTCCGGCGGTCAGCAGCAACGCGTCGCGATTGCCCGAGCTCTGGCGATGCAACCGAAATTGATGCTCTTCGACGAGCCGACCTCGGCGCTGGACCCGGAGCTGGTCGGCGAGGTGCTCGACGTGATGCGAGGACTCGCGCAGGACGGGATGACCATGGTCGTTGTCACGCACGAGATGGGGTTCGCACGCGAGGTCGGCGACGCGCTCGTCTTCATGGACGGCGGCGTCATCGTCGAGTCGGGAAATCCCCGCGACGTCCTGGCCAACCCCCAGCACGAGCGCACCAAGGCCTTCCTCTCCAAAGTGCTGTAGGGCGCTGCCTTCCCAGCGCTCAGGCGGCGCCGCGGGCTCACTCACCCAGGGACGGGTGGCTTGATCGGCACGCGGCTCGACGCTCTGCGCACGCCATGGGCTCGCACGAAACGCGGAGTGCTAGAATCTGATGTTACTATCGAAAAACGAGCTTGGCCGCGTGTGGCAGGCGGGAGGCACGGCGAGATGGCACCAGAGACAGCAGCTGCGGGGATGCGCGCGGTCCGCTTTCACGATTACGGTCCCCCATCGTCGCTCGTCGTCGACCTCGTCCCTCGGCCGGAGCCCAAGGCCGGCGAGGTCCTCATCCGGGTGCACGCTGCGGGCGTCAACGCGATCGACTGGAAGTTCCGCGCCGGGTATCTCAAGCAGTTCATGCCCCTGGAGTTGCCGCATACACCTGGGCTGGATGTTGCCGGCACGGTCGTCGTTGCCGGCCCGGGCGTGACGGAGTTCGCGGCAGGCGATGATGTCTTCGGTCGCGGCTCCGGATCCTATGCGGAGTATGCGATCGCCTCGGTCGCCACCCTCGCGCACAAGCCCGCCGGGCTCACCTTCGAGCAGGCGGCAACCCTTCCGATCGGGGGAGTCACCGCCTGGCTGGGCCTCTTCGACATCGCGCATCTGGAGGCGGGCCAGCGCGTGCTCGTGCAAGGCGGCGCCGGTGGCGTCGGATCGATCGCGGTGCAGCTGGCGCACTGGAAGGGCGCGCATGTGATCGCGACCGCGTCGGCGGGAAACGCCGGTCACGTGCGGGCGCTCGGCGCTGACGAGGTGATCGACTACGCCGCGACGAACTTCGAGGAGGTCGTCCGCAACGTCGACGTGGTGCTCGAGACCGTCGGCGGCGAGATCACCGAACGCTCCTGGGGAGTCCTGAAGCCCGGCGGGATCATGGTCGTGGTCGCCGGTATGCCGGACGCTGAGAAGGCCACCTCGCTCGGGGTCCGGACCTCGAGCGTGCGACCGCCAGACGTCACCACCCCGATCCTCGACGAGCTCGCGAGGCTCGCGGCATCCGGCGCCCTCGTCCCCCAGGTGGGTCCCGTCTTCCCTCTCGCCGATGCTGCCCAGGCGCACACCACGTCGGAGACCGGTCACGGTCGCGGACGGATCGTGCTCCAGGTCGCGAGCTGAGCTCGGCGCCGATGTGAGCTCCGCCGACGGCGTCATCCTGCTCGCCGGCAGGATCCTCTTCGCGGCGATGTTCGCCTTCGCGGCGCGCGGCCACATCGTCAACCACGCACGCTACGTGCAGGGCTCCGGAAAGAAGCTGCCGATCCCGTTCCTCGCGGGCTGGCCGACGGGCGTGCTGTTCATCCTTGCCGACATCTCGATCGTCGCAGGTGTCTGGCCGGACATCGGATCGCTGCTGCTCGTCGCCTTCCTCGTGCCTGCGGGACTCCTCTTCCACCCGTTCTGGCAGTTCACGGACCCGGCCGCGCGGCGCACCCAGGAGAGTGGCTTCTATCGGGATGTATCCCTCCTCGGCGCCGCCCTCGCCCTCTTCGCATTCTTCACCACCATGGGACATCTCCCGTTCGCGGTCACCGGGTCACTGCTCAACCTGCGCTAGGCTGCATCGACGTGGTAGGCGACCTTCGCCGCAGCGGGGATCCGCAAGCGGTGCTCAACGAGCGGTGCGACATCCTGCGGGCACTGCATGTGCCGCACCTGCCGCTCGTGCTGCCGAACGCCTGGGACGTCGCGTCGGCGCATGCGGTCGACGTCGCCGGTTTCCCGGTGGTCGCCACGACGAGCGCCGGAGTCGCGGCGAGCCTCGGCTATGAGGACGGCGAGGATGCTCCGGCCGCCGAGATGTTCGCCGCAGCGGGACGCATCGCGCGGTCGGTCAACCTCCCCGTGACCGTCGATGCCGAAGCGGGCTATGGGCTCGCACCGCACGACCTCGTCGACGCGCTGCGCGATGTCGGAGCCGCAGGCTGCAACCTCGAGGACACTGACCATGCGACGGGGCGTCTCGCCGGTGCCGGCGCCCATGCGGAGTGGTTGCGAGCGGTTCGCGCGGCGGCAGATGACCGCGACTACCGTCTGGTCATCAACGCTCGTGCCGACGTCTTCATCAGACAGGAGCAGCAGACGCGGCCCGAACTGATCGACGAGGCGATCGCGCGGGCGCGCCTCTACCTTGCTGCTGGCGCCGACTGCGTGTACCCGATTCTCCTGCACGACGCCGGCATCATCCGTGCGTTCATCGAATCGGTCCAAGCGCCGGTGAACATCCTCGCGATCCCCGCTGCGCCGTCGATCGCCGAACTGACCGAGCTCGGCGTCGCGCGGATCAGCTATGGCTCGCTGATCCATCGCCGGACGATGCAGGATCTGACGGCGTATCTCGAAGGACTGCAATAGCGCGGCTACGCCGAGGCAGGGCCGTGCGTCCGGCGTTCGGGGTCGCGAACCCCGGGGACGAACAGCACTCCGGTCATCGCCAGGGGCGATGAGCGATCCGATGAGGATCGTCGCGCGGACTCCGACGACTCCCGCAAGCGCGCCGGCAGCGATGACTCCGAGCGGGCTCAGGCTGGGAACGACCGCCGTCGACGCCGGATAGAGGAGCGCGTCCGCCGCACCGAAGATGACCGACATCACCACGAGTTGTCAGACCTCGACGTCTCCAAGCGCGACAAGGAGCGCGACGACCGCCACGGCCAGGCCCCGCGTGACATCGGAGACGAGCATCGCGACGCGCCGCGGGATCCGATCGACGATCACTCCACCGACGAGGAGCAACAACACTGTCGGCACCAGCCTCGCCGCGAGGACGAGCGAGAGCGCGGCCGGATGATCGTCGATATGCAGCGTCTCGAGTGCGAGCGCCACCATGAACACGCCGTCGCCGACGAGCGAGACGCTCTGGCCCGACCAGAGCAGTGCGAAGTCGCGATGACGCAGCGCCGCGAAACGACGCCCGATGTGCTCACCACCGAGGCAGCTTATCGGCGCGTCAGTCTCTGGCGATTGCGCCCTCCCGTTGTTCGCTGAGCTTGAAGTACGCCCAGAACACGACGGACGCGAGTCCGAAGCCGAGGAAGAGGCCGAGCGTGGTCCAGAACGGCGCGCGAACGCCCTGAGCTGCGCTTGTCTGGGGTCGGATCACCACCTCCATCACCGTCAGCATGGCGATGCCGAAGAGCGCGACCGGGTGGCTGCCATACGCCAACAGCCCCCATCACGACGCTGAGCCCGAACGCCGACCGCTGATTCACAGCCTCGTGGCCGACGCCACACTCCCGGACGCGTACGCCACCGACAACGGTGCCGGGCTCATCTACCACGGGACCGACCTGTTCGAGTGCATCACCGAGACGCCGGGTGCGCTCGCGTACGAGATCAAGCGCGATGGGGAGAGCGCTCGTGAAACCCCACTCCCCACCCGTCAACTCTGACTCGCTCCGGGACGGCTCGGTCAGGGCGCTTTGGCGCTTCCGGCGATTGTCGCCGCGCCGACGCTCACGAGCAGATCCCACGAGTTGCGCAGCGACGTGATGATCAGGAAGACCGAGACGGCAAGAAGCCAGCCCAGCGCGTCGGAGACGTCTCCAGCCAGGAGGAGTCCCCCGGTTGCGATGACGCCGAGGCACGTGAGACTCGTGATCCCGAAGCGCAGGAGCAGACGCCGGTAGCTGATCGTCCGCTCGCGACTCCGCACCCCGATCGCGATGCTGGGGACGACGAGCAGGCTTGCCACGACGCCGAGGCCGATCAGCTCCTCACCAAGGTCGGACGCCCTCGTCTCCGGGGCGACCATGAAGAGGGCAAGCACGAGGGTGAGCCCGAGGGTCGAGAAGGTCGCGCGCGCGAGTGCCTGGACATCCTTGTGCGTGACAACCATGCGGAGGTGCAGCGACAGCCCAACGAAGAGCAGCCCGACGAGGCTTGCCGCGGCCGTTCCGACGATGATGTAGAAGTCGTGCCAGCTCAGCAGCGTCGCCTGGAAGCTCATCGAGGCGGGGTCTGACTCGTAGGGCGGGTCCCCCTGTGTCTCGGCGCGAGCGGCTTCAGCGGTTCGCGACCAGACGCGCGATCTCGTCGTGGCGGGCAAACCAGGCTCCGCCTGCTGTGACGATGTGCTCCAACAGCCGTTCGAGGACGATGATCCGGGAACGGTGGCCGATGACGTGCGGATGCAGGGTCAGCTGGAAAAGTCCCCCCGAGGCGCGAGCCGCATCGAACTCATCGATCCAGATCTGCAACAGATCGCGCGGGGGCGTGTACGGCCGGATTCCCGTGTAGCGGTCCATCGTCAGATACGGAGCATCGTCGCGAATCCATTCCACAGGGATCTCGACGACCCCGGTCGGTTCACCATGTGCAAGGAGCTCATACGGCTCGTCGTCGGCCATCAGGGAGGAGTCGTACAGAAGGTGCGCTTCTCGTATGAGGTCCAGCGTGTGCTCGCTGAAATCCCACGACGGCGTCCGGATTCCAACAGGGCGCGACCCGCTCAGGCGCTCGAGCACGTCGATGCTGCGCCACAGCAGGTCGCGCTCCGTGGCTGCATCGAGCGCCGTGTTCCACTCGTGGATCCATCCGTGCAGGGCGATCTCGTGGCCGGAGGCAACGCAGTCCTTGACGTCGTCCGGGTGCAACAGCGCCGACACCGCCGGGACGAAGAACGACGCAGGCGCCCGGTGATGCTCGAGGAGACGCAGGATGCGCGGCACACCGGCTCGAGAACCGTACTCGCCCTGGGAGAGCTTGCCGGGACTGGTTTCGGCGTTGCGAAGCGGGATCGTCTCGTGGTCCGAGTCGAAGGACAGTGCGACAGCCACACCCGCGCCGTCCGGCCATCCGGCCGGCATGAGACGGCGGCCGGCTCGCACGCGGTCGACGTGCCCACGCCATCGCTGCTCGTCCCACGCCCAGGGTTGCTCTCCGGCATCGCGGGACCGGGTGACCTCGCTCATCGCCATCACCATAGCCAAGCCCTGGCTCGGCTCGGTGACGTCTCCCACCTAGAATCGGCCCGGACATGCACCCGGGCTCGACGAGTACGACGATTGATACCGCATGGGCTCTCGCTCGTGATGCCGCATCGCGGGCAGGCGTCGAGGTTCGTGAACTCAAGGGCGATGACGT
>JBAUTG010000096.1:0-13331 GCA_049582105.1 Candidatus Dormiibacterota bacterium
GAACAGACAGCCCAGCTCGCCTGACTCATGTGACCGATTCCGCAGTCGTCACGGAGGCGGCGGGGCCGCCGAAGGCGAAGATCGGCTACCGGGCGCTCTTGCGGAATCGCGACTACCGGCTGCTCTACAGCGGACTCGCGATCTCGTTGAGCGGTTCGTGGGCATACAACGTCGCGCTCGTCGTCTTCGTCTTCGATGCGACGCACTCAGCCGCGTGGGTCGCCGCCGCGTCGATGACGCGCTTTCTCACCGCGCTCGTCGCGAGCCCGTTCGGAGGTCTTGTCGCCGATCGGATCGAGCGTGTGCGCCTGATGGTGACGCTCGACGTGGTCGCGCTCGTCCTGCAGTCGTTGCTCGCCGTCGTCGCCGCGCTGAACGGTCCCGTGGTCCTGGGGATCCTCCTCGCCGCGCTGACGTCGGTCAGCGGATCGTCACGCGACCCGGCGGCTCGCGCCGCAACGCCGGCCATCGTCGGTGAAGAGCACCTGGCTGCGGCGAACAGTGCGCAGTCCGCAATCGAGAACCTCTCGGTGATCCTCGGCCCTGCCATCGCCGGCGTGCTGCTGCTGTTCAGCCCTCCGGCGGTTGTCTTCGTCGTCAACGCCGCGTCCTTCGGCCTCTCGGCACTGCTTGTCAGCCGGATGCGCATGCGAAGCCGTCCGGTGGACATCAGCGAGGGTGGCACCGTCGGACCGCTGCAGCAGATGGGAGCTGGATTCAAGGCTTTCATCGAGTCACCGACGGTCATGCTGCTGGCCGGGTTCAGCATTCTCGCGAGCTTCGTCTACGGAACCGACACCGTGCTGTTCGTCGTCATCAGCAAGCAGCAACTCGGGACCGGAAGCACCGGGTACGGGTACCTCCTGGCGGCGCTCGGCGTGGGCGGGATCCTGATTGCGGGGTTCATGAATCGCATCGCCGCTGCGCGACGCCTCGGCGCGATCATCGTGCTCGGCATGGCGGTGTTCTGCCTGCCGACCGCGCTGATCACGGCGGTGCACTCCCCGGTGATCGCGTTTCTGCTCGAGGTGGTGCGCGGCGCCGGGACGATCGTGGTCGATGTGCTCGCCATCACCGCGCTGCAGCGGCTCGTCAGTCCCGAGGTGGTGGCACGCGTTTTCGGTGTCTTCTTCGCGCTCGTGCTGGCGGCAATCGCACTCGGTGCACTGCTCATGCCCATCCTGCTCGGAACCCTCGGACTGAACCCGACGCTGCTGATCATGGGATTCGCGATTCCCGCGCTGACCGCCGCGTCGTACCCCTGGATCCGCGTGCTCGACAAACGCGCGCTCGGCGAACTGTCGGCGATCCAGCCGCGAATCGAGACCCTGCAGTCTCTCGACATCTTCGCGGGCGCGACCCGCGCCGCGCTGGAGCGTCTGGCGCGAGCGGCCGTCGAGGAGTCGGTCGACGCCGGCACGGTCCTGATCCACGAGGGAGCAGAGGCAGACGACTTCTTCGTGCTCACCACCGGCGACGTGGCGGTCTCGGCGAAGGGGGAGGCCGGGGTCGAGCACTCGCTCGGGACGCTGGCGCCGCCGAACTACTTCGGCGAGATCGGGCTGCTCGGGCACCGTCCCAGGACCGCGACCGTGACGGCGGTGCAGGCGTGCACGGTGTATCGCATCAACGGGACCGAGTTCGTGGAGGCGTTGACCGTCACCGACCTCACGCCGGCGGCGCTGGGGCGGGTGCAGACCCGCCTCGCGCGGACGCATCCCTCGTTGCAGCTGACCTTCGGTCAGGGAGAGGAGTCAGCCAGATGACAGACGCCGTGCCGCTCCGCTGCGACACTGGAGACCGCCGCGGCGACGACAACCGTCCCACACCACCAGGAGGACCAGGATGAGCACCGAAGACACCAGCGGCGACGAGGCCCCGGAGCGGTTCCGCAGGCAGGATGACGAGCCCGACGACACCGAGGGACACCGGGCCGGTCTGAGCTCGGATCCCGACTTCAGCCACAACCTCGCGCTCGGCCGTCCGGAGGATGACGAACGCGCCATCGAGAAGCACAACTGAGTCGCTGATCCACGCTGCGGCACGCCGCTCGGCGATTACCTCGCGTTGTCGGCGAGCGCCATCAGCACGCTCTTGACCTGGAAGGGCGTGAGGTCGGGATGCTTCCCGAGCAGGCGCGTGATGAGCCCGGCGATGTGCGGTGCCGCAAAGCTGTTGCCGGTTGCCCGGATGGTCTTCCCACCTGCCCATGCAACCTCGAGGTCGATGCCCGGCGCACCGAACTCCACCGGCGGCGCGGGGTTGTAGTCGAACCCGAAGGGATCGGTCCCGTCGTGGGCGGCCACTGAAAACACTGACGCGTACTGCGACGGATAGCTCGGCCCGCGGACGTTGTTGATCGCGCAGACGAGCATGGTTCCCTTGAAGTACGCTTCGTCGGCGAGCTCGTGGAACAGGCCGTAGTAGTCCTGGCGCGACGTGCTGAGGCTCAGGTTGACCACGCGCATGCCGTGATCGATCGCCCACCGGATACCCTCTGCGAAGACGAGTCCCCGCCCGGTGAGCCGTTCCCCCAGCACTCGAACGCTGTAGATGTCAGCCTCGGGTGCGACGTGCCGGATGATCGCAGCGCACGCCGTGCCGTGGCCGAAAAGGTCTTCGTGAGGGCCTTCGATCGTTCGGACCCCACGCGGCGCCTCCGGGTCAGGAACCAGCACAACACCGCCGGCGACCGTGCCCACCGCGGGATGGCCGTGCTCGATGCCGCTGTCGATCACGGCGACCTTCACACCCTTGCCGGTGCTGTCACCAAAGGCCCATTCGCGGGTGATCGTCGCCGGCAGCGATGCCGCGAGATGCGGCAGCACCGCACGATCGAACTGCCAGGCCCAGGCGGGTTTCACCTGCGGCGGCGGCGCGAGTACAGGAGGAAATCGTCGACGATGCGCACGGCGGTACGTCGCTCGTCGGCGCCCAGCTCGCCGAGGTCGTGGAGGAGCAGCGACAGCTCGGCGAGGTCAGCCTGCGCACGTGGCGCCTCACGTGCCTGGCGTGCGAGGGCGACGTGCAGGTCTCCGTCGGGCGCCGCCATCGACGCCGCTTGAAAGAGCGCCTGTCCCAGCCCGGAGAAGATGCGCGAGGTCTCGACCGCGAGTGTGGTCAGCCGTGCGAACAACGCGAGCAACTCCATGTCGTCGGTGCCGCTGCCCCCGCCGCGCCGCCGGTCGAGCACCTCGATCACCCCGTACACCTGCTGCTCGCTCTCCAGCGGCATCGCCATGATCGCCGTCGGGATGTACCCGGTCGTCGCCGCCACGTCTGCGGCGAACCGTGGATCCTGACTCACATCGGCGATCTCGATCGGTTGGCCGGCCATCACCGCCCACCCGGCGATGCCCCGGCTCGCAGAGATCCGCATCCCGATGACCGCGGTGGCGCCCTCGCCTGACGCGACGCGGAACTCGAGTTGCTCCTCGCTGGTATCGAGCAGCGCGATAGAGCACGCGGCAGCGTCGAAGACGAGGCGTGAGAGCTCCACGATCGCCTGCAGAAAGGCCTCATCGGTCCGCGGCCGCAGAATCGGCCCGAGGTCGGTCGCCAGCTGACCGAGCGCGGTCAGGACCTCATGTTCGCGACTGTCATCCCCCATGTCAGCGCGTCACTCTACGTTCCGGCCGCGTCAGACCGGCGGTCGCTTCTCGGCCTCGCGGAGCAGCGCGCAGAGCTTGAGGAGGAGTTTGTACGAGAGCTTCGGATGCTCGAGCACGAGCGGCTTGAACTCCCACGGCGGCAGCGAGAGGGTCCGAAGCTCGGTCTCCGCCGTCACCGACGCGCTGCGCGGCCCACCGTCGATGACCGCGATGTCGCCGAACGACTCGCCCGGTCCGAGGGTGCGCACCTTGCGGCCTTTGACGCTGACGGTGGCGGTGCCGTCGAGAATCAGGTGAAAGCCCACACCGGACCGGTCTTCGATGACGATCATCTGGCCCTTCGGGTGATTGACCTCGGTGGAGTAGTCGACGACCGCGCCGACCTCCTTCTTCGTCAACTCATCGAACAGGCGATTTCGACCCAGCATCTCGACCAGTGTTTTCTTGTCTGTCACGCTCTACTCCCTGCTTGCTTGACGTGTGGGTTCGGACGGTATCTCCTGACGGAGGCTCGTGACGTTGTACGCCTGTACAGGGTCGTGGAACCCCTTGAGCTGCAGCGGGCCGACCGGCTCGGTCTCAGCAAGGCCGGACACGTTCGCGTAGGCACGCGGCGACAGAAGGATCTGGCCACCCAACGCCTTGGAACAGAGCCGTGCGGCGAGATTGACGACGGTCCCGGTGGCGCGATAGTCGAATCGGCCCTCGAAGCCGACGCGACCGAGTGTCGCGTATCCCTCCGCGATGCCGATCCCCGCGTCGAGGTCGAAACCCTTGAGCCGCCACGCGTCGGTGAGCACCCGCATCCGCTCCCGAACCTCGACCGCCATGCGCACCGCCGTCGCGGTGTGGTCGGCGCACGGCATTGGGTCGTTGAAGATCGCCATCACCGAGTCACCTGCGAATTGCTCGAGCGTCGCCTCATACCGAAGGATGAGCTGGCCGACGGCCTTGTAGAACTGCGAGAGGACGCTGATCACCTCCTCGGGCTCCGCAGCCGCCGAGAAGGCGGTGAAACCTCGCAGATCGCAGAAGAGGATCGTGACCTCACGCCTATGCGGCTCGAGCATCTGGTCGCCGCCGGACATGATGACGTCCGCGACCGGAGCGGAGAAATACCGGCGCAGACGATCGAGTCCTTCCAGCTGCGCGACCTGCTCGGTGACGCGTTGCTCCAGGGTCCGATTCCAGCCGGCGAGCTCTGCAGCCTGCGCCTGGATGGTGTCGTGATATTCCTTGATCCGCAACAGCGACCGGACGCGGCTGAGGAGCTCCTGCGGGTTGAACGGCCGTCCGATGAAGTCGTCGGCGCCGGCCTCGATGGCGTTCACCTTGTCCTGGTCGCCGCTCGAGGTCAGCATGATTACCGGTAGAAGTCGCGTCGCAGGATCCTCGCGGAGGCGCCGGCAGACGTCATACCCGGTCATGTCGGGCATGAGAATGTCGAGGAGCACGAGGTCCGGGTGCTCGGAGTGCAGCTTCTCCAGTCCCTCACCGCCGGAAGAAGCCATCGCGACCGTGTAACCGTGCGGGGTGAGCATCGCCTCGAGGAGGCGGGCGTTCTGCGGCGTGTCGTCGACCACCAGGAGATGTGCGCTTGGATCCATCACTCACCTACTTCAGCGTCGCTGCAGTATGCGAGTACCTGTGCCGGAAAGACAGTGGTGTCTATCGGCTTGACGATGATTCCGGCGAACCCAGCGCGAGAGAACCGGTCCCGGTCGACCGGCATCACCGACGCTGTGAAAGCCACCACGACCAGGGCCGCGGTGGCGGGGTCGGCTCGCAGGCGCTCCAACGCGGTGACGCCGTCCATCCCCGGAAGTTCGATGTCCATGAGGACGACATCAGGCGCCGACTCCGATGCCATGCGCACCCCCGTCTCGGCGTCAACAGCTTCGATGGTACGAAAGCCGTGGTACCGGAGGAGATCACGAGCAAGCTTCAGATTCGTGGCGTTGTCCTCAATGATGAGTACGAGCTGGCCGTCGGCGAGTGTGCTCACGCCGGCCGCGCCGTGGTCGCCACTGCAGTCCCACCCGAACCGATCGCCCGGTCGGTGCCTGCGACCTCGCTCGTGCGCTGAGGCCTCGGCAGTGTGACCGTGAACGTGCTGCCGCGACCGAGCTCACTCTCCACGCGAAGGTTTCCGCCATGGAGTTCGACAAAGCGTCGCGAGATTGCGAGACCCAGCCCCGTTCCCTCCTGCAGATGGGAAGTGCCGACCTGCTGGAATTCCTCGAAGATCCGATCCAGGTCCGACGCTGCGATGCCGACTCCGTCGTCGCGCACACTGATCTGAGCCTTCTCATCATTTCCACGCGCGGCGACAACGACTCGACCGCCCTCGGGGGTGAACTTGAGCGCATTGGTGATGAGATTGAAGAGGACCTGCTTGAGCATCCTCTCATCCGCGACGACGACTCCGACACTCGGGTCGACGTCGACTGTCAGCGAGATGCTCTGACGCGTCGCGCGCTCTCGCAGCAGAGCTACGGAGTTCTGCGCGACGTCGGCGAGGACGACGGATGTCAGCTGCAGATCCATTCGACCGGCTTCAATCTTCGACAGGTCCAGGATGTCGTTGATCAAGGTCAGCAGATGCCGCCCCGACGTGCGGATATCGGCAACGTACTCGGCCTGCTTGTCGTTGAGATCGCCGAAGAGCCTTCCCTCCAACAGTTCCGAGAAACCGATGACGGCATTGAGCGGAGTGCGGAGCTCATGCGACATATTGGCGAGGAACTCTGACTTATGGCGGCTGGCGTCGTCGAGCTCGTGGTAGATGTGGCCCAGTTGGTCGTTCATGCGATTGAGGTCTGCCGCCAACCCGCCGAGCTCGTCTCGATTGGGCACGGTCACGTGGCCCGAGAAGTCCCCGGATCCGATGGCTGAGAGCCTCATGCGCATCTTCTTGATTGGTTCGACAATCACCCATGCGAGGACGATGCCGAGGAGCAATGCCAAGGCTGCGCTCGCGGCTGCAACGCCGGTAAAAAGGTGCTGCGAATCACGATACGAGGTCAGGTCTTGCGCGCGGAGTTGTGTTATCTCGTCATTTGCCAGGTTGAGCAGTTCACTGGCATTGTTGTCGAGGCTGGCAGCGGTTGTCTCGGGCTCGTTGCCGTTCAGAACTCCGGCGTAGTCGCCTGCGATCAGGGGCGCCATTGCCGTGTCGACCTGCGTGTCTTCAGTGTGTGCCGCGCTCAGGAGGGCGTTCTCATCGGACGGTGGGGTGAAGGGAAGAGCCGACGCAGTCGTCAGCTGACTGAGCTGATCAAGCGTTCCTCGTATCGCTCCATCGTTCTCGATGACAGCCGCAGGCGTTGGACGGGGG
Organism: Candidatus Dormiibacterota bacterium; assembly: GCA_049582105.1. Classification (GTDB taxonomy): domain Bacteria; phylum Chloroflexota; class Dormibacteria; order Aeolococcales; family Aeolococcaceae; genus Palsa-851. The sequence goes on from JBAUTG010000096.1 coordinate 6,949, forward strand.
CCCTCACAAAAGTCCGCACACGTATGGCTGCTGCAGTAAGGCCCCCCGTCAGTGACGCAGGCGATGAACTGGTCACGTCGAGCGAGCTGGGCCACAAGATCTCCACTGTCGAGCTGCAGGTCGCGATAGGCTGCCACTTGCTGTGGCAGAACCCCGAGGGCAGCAACCCGAGCGTTCGATTGGTCGAGGACGACGATCCCGAGGATCCCGACCGTCACCAGCAGAATGACGACGATCGCGAAGCTCGCCAGGAGCTTGCGTTGCACGGTGGTTGGGAGGCTGGCGACCGCGCGCACCAGGGGGTTGTTGGCGACTCTGGTCACCGGCTCGACCCCCGTGCAGGGATGGGCGAGGGCATCGCCGCAGGACGGAGTGATTCCTCCACATCAGGGTTGGTCGCTCCGAGGCTCTGGGTCCGGGGAAGCGTGAAGGAGAAGGTGCTGCCGTGCCCGAGCTCACTCTCGACCTGAAGACTGCCGCCGTGGAGCTCGGCGAAACGTCGAGAGATCGCAAGACCCAAGCCCGTGCCCTCCTGCAGATGGGCCGTCCCAACCTGTTGAAACTCCTCGAAGACGCGGGCCTGATCCGCCGCCGCGATGCCGACGCCGTCGTCGCGCACATTCACCACGACGTCGTCACCATCGCTCCGTACCGCGACATCGACGTGGCCGCCTCGCGGCGTGAACTTCAAGGCATTCGTGAGCAGGTTGAAGAGCACTTGTTTGACCATCCGCTCGTCGGCCTCGATGATCCCGATGCTCGGGTCGACCTCGAACCCCAGTGCGATACCCTGGCGCATGGCGCGTTCGCGTAACAGCGCCACCGAGTTCTGGACGACATCAGACAGGGCAAAGGGCGTGATCTGCAGGTCCATCCGCCCCGCCTCGATCTTGGAGAGATCCAGGATGTCGTTGATCAACGTCAGGAGGTGCCGCCCTGACGTGTGAATGTCAGCGATGTACTCGGCCTGCTTCTCGTTAAGCTCGCCGAAGAGCCTGCCCTCGAGGACTTCGGAGAAGCCGATCACGGCATTGAGCGGGGTGCGGAGCTCGTGCGACATGTTGGCGAGGAACTCGGACTTGTGTTTGCTGGCGTTCTCGAGCTCGGCATAGAGCCGTCCCAGCTCGTCGTTCATGCGATTGAGATTCGTGGCCAGCGCACCGAGCTCGTCGCGATTCGTCACGTCGACGTGCCCCGAGAAGTCGCCGGCGGCGATGGCCGCCAGCCGCGTGTCCATCTTCCGGATCGGCCCAACGAGCGACCAGGAGAGGGCGAGACCGACCAGCAGAGCCAGGGCAACACTCCCCGCCGCGACACCGATGAACAGGTGCTGGGATGCGAGGTACGAAGCCTCATTCTGCGCGCTCAGGGTTTGTGCGTTGGTGTTCGTCGTACCGACCAGCATGTTGGCGTTGTCTTTGAGGTCGCTGGCGATGGTCGTTTGAGCTCCATTGCCGCTGTCTTTGAACAAACGAGCGTTGTCCTGCTTCTCAAGACCAGGCATGACCTCGGAGATTTGAACGTACTCGGAGTAAATTAGGCTCAGCAACCGTTTCTCGCCGGCCGTGGGCACGACACCCACCGCAGCGAGGTGCTTCACGTCACTCAAGGGGCCAACGTATCCGAGCCACGTCTGAATCGCGTCGTCGATTTGGCTCAAGAGCACGCCGTCGGCTGGCGCAAACGGCGAGTTACCCTCGATCGGGACAACGATATTGTCTCGTTCGATGAGTTCGTCCCAGAGCTGCACGCTACCGAATTGGAGCTCTCCGTAGCTTGCAACGCGCGGCGGGAGCAGCCCGAGCGTCTTGACTCGGTCGTTCGACGCGTTGAGTGCTCCGAGTCCGAGAAGGCCCACTACCACTAGCAGGACCGCCACGAGGGCGAGCGCGATCAGGAGCTTGCGTTGAACGGTGGCGGGTAGGCGTCCGATGGCACGGACGAGTGGATTGTCAACGCGACTAAGAAGACGTCGGCGGCTCTCGCGATCGTTCAGCACTCTGACATCTACCCCGATTCAGACAGCCAGACTTGGGTGATGTCGTAACTCGCGCTGAAGGGGATGAAGATAGCGTTGTGCACCCGCACCGAGCGGAAAAGTGGGGTGAGCTCTGTCTGGAGCGGGATGAACGCGGCATCCGCCATCACTTGCTCGTCGGCCTGGTGCCAGAGTTTGGCGGCCGCCGCGATGGTTGTTGCGGATTCCGCCTGTTCGACGAGCGCGTCGACGGTCTTGTCGTCGTAGCCACCGAAGTCGCCGACGCCCGGGATACCGTAGGCCCCGTCGAACAGGTCGGGAAGTATGGCGCGGCCGTTGGCGGGGCCGAACCAGTCAGGTGACCAGCCCGTCGAACTCGTCATGTCCCAGGTCGTGGGCTGTTTCAGCAGGGCGGCGGATGCGACGAGGCCTGACGGACCGTAAAAGTCGGATTGTTTTGAAACGGGCTCGGGGGTGACGATGACACCGCACTTGCCGAAGTCCGCCTGCACCTCCTGGAAGACCTCAACGGCGATGGGCAGATAGGCTATGTAGATGTCCTTGAGAGTCAGGCCATCCGGGTAGCCAGCAGCACCTAACAGCTTCTTGCACTCGCCGGGGTTTCCCATATTGCCAGGGGTTGGGTAGTCGTCTATCGGCTGAAAGCCCTCAGCGCCGGGACCGATCACCTGGTTGAGGGGCTGGTTGAGGGACGGACCACCGAGAATGCTGTTGATCGCGACCTTGTTGATGGCGTATTCGAGAGCCTGTCGAACCCGCTTGTCGGCGAGCGCTCCATTGTTGTTCGGGCTCAGGATGTTGAACCTCACAATGGGGGAGCTGGCTCCCGCTTCGGGGAAGACGCCGTACTCCGAGTTCCACACGGGCGAGGTGAGGCTGGCGACGTCCTCGGCCGGGACCCGAGTATCCGTCTCGAGGTCGGCGGCGCCCGTGGCGATATCGTTCTGCACCTCCTCTGCAGACCCGGCCCCGGGAACGTCGAGCTTGATGTCGATGTTGCTGACGTAGTCGTGGCGGATGGTGTCGGTGCTCTGACTCCACGCAGGATTGTGATCGAGGTCGATCTCGTGCTCGACGTCATACTTCGCAATCTGGTATGGCCCGTCTGAGTAGACCGGGTTGCCGGGCGTCACCGGCACGTAGCTGAGGTCCTCGACCGGCGCGGCTGACGCGAACGGCAGCGCGAGGATGTTGAGGAAGTCGCTCGCCGGGTTGATGAGGGTGAACACGATCGTCGAACTGTCCGGGGTCTGGATGCCGGATACATCGTGACCATTGATGTAGGTCGCTCGGGTCGCAGCACTGCTCGACGCGTTCATTCCCTCGAACAGCGTGCAAAAGGAAGCGAACCCCGCAATCGTCGCTGTGTAGTATGTGGGGTTGCCGTTGGGAGCGAGCGTTGGATCGCAGGTGCGCTCGATCCCCCGCTTGAAGTCCTGGGAGGTCACCTGGCGAGGCGGCGTCGTGTTCCACATGACCCCACTCTTGATGTGGAAGGTGTAGGTGAGTCCGTCGGAGCTGACCATCGGCATCCCTGTCGCCGCGTCGGGAACGACGGCCTCTGCGGTCACCAGGTTCGTCGATGCCGGGTATGAGACGAGCTGGCGGGTATAGGCGCGCTCGACGATCGGCCCGACGGGGCCGTACTCGCCCTGCGGGTCGAGCAACGCGCTCACGTCTTCGTCACCTTCGATCTTCAGCGTGCCGCCAGGAACCGGCGGTCCGACAGCGTTGACGTTGGCCGCCAACCAGCACGGGTGGAAGTTCACCGGATTGAACACCGACCCTGAGATACAGGGACCCGTAGTCGCGCTGGGCGGCGACGTCGGTCCGGGGCTGCTGCACGCTGCGAGCACCACCGCGCTCGCGGCGATGACGGTGACACGCTTCGTGATGCCGATTCGGAGGCAACCCACGGTCCGGTGCCAGCTCTGCGCACGCAACTTCACAACAACCATCGCCTTATGCGGACAGCCAGACCTGGGTGATGTCGTAACTCCCGCTGAGAGGGAGAAAGATCGCGTTGTGCACTCGCGCCGAGCGGAACTTTGGTGCGAGCTGTGTCTGGAGGGGGATGAACGCGGCATCCGTCATGACCTGCTCGTCCGCCTGGTGCCAGAGCTTGGCGGCCGCAGCAATGGTTGGTGCGCGTTCCGCCTGATCGACGAGCGCGTCGACGGTCGAGTCGTCGTAGCCACCGAGGTCGCCGACGCCAGGAATCCCATAGGCGCCGTCGAAGAGGTCGGCGAGGATCGCCCGACCGTTGGCGGGGCCGTACCAGTCAGGTCCCCAGCCCGTCGAACTGGTGATGTCCCAGGTGGTCGGCAGCTTCAGCACGTCGGCGGATTGGAAGATGTCAAAGTGATCTTCATCTGCCGGTTCGCCGACGACGGTGACCCCGCACTTGGCGAAGTCCGTCTGCACCTCGTGGAAGACATCAATGGGGAGTGGTTGGAAGTCTTCGTACGTGTCCGTTAGGGTCAAACCGTTCGGGTAACCCGCGGCACTCAGCAGGCGCTTGCACGTGCCGGGGTCTCCCTCATTGCCGGGGGTTGGATAGTCGTCGATCGGGACGTACCCTTCGGCGCCCGGCCCGATCACCTGGTTCAGGGGCTCGGCGAGCGACGGACCACCGAAGATGTTGTTGATCGCCACCTTGTTGATCGCGTACTCGAGGGCCTGACGGACCCGCTTGTTGGCAAGCGCTCCGTTGTCGTTCGGACTCAGGACGTTGAACCTCACGAAGGGGCCGGTGAATCCCGCTTCGGGGAAGACGCCGTACTCCGCGTTCCACGTGGGCGAGGTGAGCCCGGCGACGTCCTCGGCCGGGACCCGCGTATTCGTCTCGAGGTCGGCGGCGCCGGTGGCGATATCGGCCTGCACCGTCTCCGGGGCCCCAGCTCCAGGAACGTCGAGCCTGATGTCGATGGTGCTGACATAGTCGTGGCGGATCGTGTCGGTGCTCTGACCCCATGCAGGGTTGTGGTCCAGGACGATCTCGTGACCGACCCACTCCTTTGTCGCCGGGTCTTGCGTGACATCGAACTTTGCGATCTGGTACGGCCCGTCGGAGTAGATCGGGTTGCCCATGGTCACCGGCACGTAGCTGAGATCCTCGACCGGCGCGGCTGACGCGAGCGGGAGCGCGAGGATGTCGAGGAAGTCGCTCGCCGGCTGGGTTAGGGTGAACACGATCGTCGCGCTGTCCGGGGTCTGGATGCCGGACACGTCGTGGCCGTTGATGTATTTCGCCCGGGTCGCCGCGCTGCTATCAGTTTTCATCGCCAAGAACGTGTTGCAGAAGGACGCGAAGCCTGCGATCGTCGCCATGTAGTACACGGGGTTGGCGTCCAGATTCGGATCACAGTTGCGCTCGATCCCGCGCTTGAAGTCCTGGGAGGTCACCTGGCGCGGCGGCGTCGTGTTCCACATGACCCCGCTCTTGATGTGGAAGGTGTAGGTGAGTCCGTCGGTGCTGACAGACGGCATTCCCGTCGCGACGTCGGGAACAGGCGTTTCCGCGGTCACCAGGTTCGTCGATGCCGGGTATGCGATCAGCTGGCGGGTATAGGCGGGCTCAAGGATGGGTCCGACGGGGCCGTATTCGCCCTGCGGGTCGAGCAACGCGCTCACGTCTTCGTCCCCCTCGAGCTTCAGCGTGCCGCCGAGAACTGGGGGACCGTCGGCGTTGACGTTCGCCGCCAACCAGCACGGAGTGAAGTCCGCCGGGTTGAACACTGCCCCCGAGATACAGGATCGGGGGGCCTTACCGGTGGGCGACGGTTGTTCGGGGCTGCTGCAGGCTGCCAGCGCCACGGCACACGCGGCGGTAACCGCGACGCGTCTGGTAACCGCGTTCATAAGCTCCATCCTGAGTCGAATCGCACGCATTGTCTGTCAGTTGAGCGACACGCGTGAGGCATGCGAGACTCGTCGGCACGATCGATCCGTTTGCAGACCCAGGAACGAGGAGTACCGGCCGTCCGCATCAACGCCGATACGTCGCGAAGCGCCGCGCGAGCGGATCGGACGTTGCGTCGCGGCCTGCTGCTCGCCTCCCTGATGACGTTCGCCGGTTGCGGCGCCGCGACATCCGCGCCAGCGGTCACCGAGACTCTCACCGCCACGCCGACCCCGAGTCCGACCGCGAGTCCAACGGCGGCATCGCCGGCATCGGTGGCCTGCGCGCTGCTCGGCGAGGCGGCCGCCGCGGCGCTCACCGGAGATGCCGCAGTGCAGAACACGACGAACACTCGGGTGAAGTGCACGTACTCCCACAACGGCAACTTCGCGACGCTGCAGCTCCAGCCACTCACGGGGACGACGGTCACCGCGTTACAGAACGCTGTGGACTCGGACAACTGCAGCACGGCGACGGCGCCGA
>JBAUTG010000097.1:0-13683 GCA_049582105.1 Candidatus Dormiibacterota bacterium
AGTATTCCCAGTACCCAGACGGATTCGCTTGGGGAGGGGCGCACCCTGGCGCATCACACTGTCGCCAGAGGCTCGGAGATGACCCGATCGTGGCGATGGAACCACATCGCGACCTTGAGCGGCCTGAGGGAGATGCCTCAGCTTGAGGCGGGACGGAGTGCTTGCCGCGCTCAACGCGCTCAGCGCGAGCCAAGTCCGTAGGCGATGAGTGCACCGGCGGAGGTCGCCGAATACACGACGCCGTCGAGCACCGCGACGGTCCCCATTGCGGCGAAGTCGGAAGCCGGCTGATCGACGGACCAGAGCACGGCGCCGGTCGAGGCGCGGAGCGCGCGCAGGGTCCCGACGTCCTCGACGATGTAGGCGACGCCATCGGCGATGACCGGGGAAGCCCAGAATTCGCCGCGCGTCGCGTTCCACCGCACCGCTCCGTCTCGGGCATCAAAGGCAAGGAGCCCGTCGTCGATCGTCGCGGCGATGACGGTGTCCCCAGCCACGGCCGGCGTCGTGTCCATTTCCCATCCGAGGGGAGCGGACCACAACCGTTTCCCGTCGCTGAAGCGCAGTGCGTACAGGGTCGACTCCGTCATCGTTACGTTGGCACCGACATACACGGTGCTCTTCGACACCGCCGGACCACCGCGCCACACCGTCCCCGGCACGTCACGGGCCCACAGAACGCGGCCACTGGACAGGCCGAGCGCCAGCACGCGCGCGCCCGACGGGCGATTGGCGGCGACGACGATCGCGCCCGTCCCGAGCGCGGGGGCGCTCTCCAGCCGACCGCCCACGGACCTGCTCCACCGTTTCGCACCGGTTGCAGCATTGAAGGAATAGACAACACCGTTGGTCGTAGTCAGGTATACGACGCCATTTGCGACCGTCGGCACGGTGAAGTAGAGATCCTGGCGGGTGTCGTACGACCACATCTTCGATCCTGTCGATGCGCGCAACGCGAACAACGCAGATGCCACCGTCACGTACAGCACGCCGTTCACGACGGCCGGCCTGGATCCGACACCAGCATCGAAGTGCCGGCGCCACAGGACGTGCTTGTCGCTGAGCCGGACGGCGGCAACATCGTTGGATCCCCACGCGTCATACACCACGCCACGGGCGATCACCGGTGCCGATGTCTCACTGGCGTCCGCGGACGGTCCGAGGCTCACGTCCCACAGTTGGTGCAGGCCGGCAACCTGACCGGGGGACAGCACCGTCTCGTTGGGGTTGAAACCCGTGTGGCCGGCGTCGAACATGAACTGACTCCACTGGCCACGCGTTCCCGCGTTGAGATCCTGGGCCGCCGCCGGCACCACCGCCTGCAGTGCCTGAGCAGCTCCCAGGGCGGAGGCGACCAGACTCACCAGAAGCAGATTCCTCCTTGCAGTCATGCTTTCTCTCCCATCCATCAGGTATCTGCCGTCTCGACGTCGATGATCGTCGCCGGTACGCTCGCGGGATAGGGTCGTTGTGCTCTAACTCAAGTTGACTTTCGACACCATGTGAAAGAGGCGCGCTGATCGGAGTCCGGGCCGCATGAGAATCGGCCGGCCCGAAGGCCAGCCGATCCTGTATGAGCGGGGCTTAGCGCGACGCGACAGCCGCGAGGTCCTTCCAAGCGGTCTCGATCGCCGAAATGTTCTCGCAACCAAGCACCAGACGCGTGTCAGTCGCAAGGTACATCGTCGTCAAATTGATGCCGGCGTCGGCGAGGTGACGCGTGACCTTACCCAGCATGCCGGGGCGATCCTCGATGTGCTCAACGATCACTTCCGTCTCGCGGGTTACCTTGTAGCCGACCTTGGTGATGGCGCGCATGGTTGCGGCCTTGTCCGTGGTCAGCAGATGGAAGGCGGCACTGCCGTTTTGCTCGACGGCGAACAGGCCCTCGATGTTGATCTTCTCGCGGCCCAACTCCTCGGCGAGATTCGCAAGACTACCCTTGCTGTGCGGTGCAACGATCGTGAAGTCATATGCGTGCATGACTTGACCTCCTGTGTCGGGCGCCGAGTAATTCAGCTGGCCCACTACCCACCGTGCGCGCGGTGTCACACGAAATGCAACCACTGCGAACTCAGCAGTGTCGTCGGACGTCGCACACCGGTCTAAACCCTTGGCTGGATGCGTCCCACCTCCAACCCTTCTCAGACATTGCACATCGCCTCCTGAAGAGACGACGCAACTGCGCGAGCCTTTCTGATGATCGGCCGCCAGACCGGGACGCGGAGAGGGCAGCCATTTGGCGGGATATTCAGTTGGGAGCCTGGCCCGCCGCTGCGAGCAGAGCGCCGACACCGATGCGTTGCGGCTTGGTCTCGCTCAGCCAGGAGGTGAGCGCGGCGAGCAGTCCGGCGGTCGCCTCGATCTGGGGGAAGTGTCCGCATTCCTCGAGGACCACCAGACGGGCGTTGGGGATGAGCGCCGCTGCGCGCTCGGCGTGTGCCACCGGGAAGATCCCATCCTGACGCCCCCAGACGATCAGGACAGGGAACAACGCGAGGCCGATGCGGTCGAGCGCCGAAATCGCCTGACCACCGATAGAGCTAGCGGACCGGAGCATGCGAAGGAACGCTCTGCGAGCGTCGGGGTCTTCCAGGGCGCGGAGGATATCGATAGTGTCCTCGCGGTGCTCGTGAGGGCGGGCGAACAGGGGCGCACCGCACTGGGTGGCGAGCAGGCGGCGGAGTAGACGCGTGCGGGGGGAGAACGCCAGCCGCATAACCTCGGCTGGGCCCAGCGGCAGGCTGGCCAGGCGGAACATGGCGTGCAGTTCACGACCCAGACCGCCGCTGGCAATCAGGCCAAGACGTCCGACAAGCTCGGGGTACTGGTAGGCGAGGGTCATGGCCACCCCGCCGCCAAGGCTGTGGCCGATAGCGGTCACCATGTCGAGGCCTAGGGACTCGAGCACGTAGCGGATGGCCGTAGCCTGCGAGCCGAGGGAGTAGTCGGTGTCCGGCTTGTCGCTGGCGCCGCAACCAGGCAGGTCAACGGCGATGACGTCGTTGTGCTCAGCGAGGGGGACGATGACTCGGTCCCAGGCGCGCAGCGAGTGGGCGATGCCGTGGAGCAGGAGTATCGCGTCGCCCCTGCCCGCCCTGCGGTAGCGGATCCGCACGCCGGTGGGTAAGGTCACCCACCCCTCGTGCTCTGCGGCGGTAGATCGTTGCCTAGTCACAGCGCGCGAAGATCCACGTTGACGAGGTCGGGACCACTGCCGCGGCAGCGACCGTGGTTGGTGGTGAGGGCGCCGGGGGACCACTGCCTCCGCCGGTCACATTTATCGCGATCGACGATCCCTTCCAGTTCGTCATCCGTGACATCACGTCTGATGCCATTCTCTTCACTGCACAGGTGGCAGATCCCACGGCGTCGTGAACTTCAGCCGGGGCCAATGGCGTCCCTGCTTCGCCATCCGTCGTAACCACGGATCTCGCGAGACACCAGCCTTAGACACCCCATGCGGCACTGGCTCCGGGTCTCAGCGCGACGCCGGTCGTCGAGCAGGGGGGGTTCGTAGCCCGTACGTAGTGGAGCCAGGGTGGTGCCTCACCAGAACGCAGATCCACGAACCCGGCGTCTGCGACCATTGGCTCGACCGGCGAGACTCGGCGCTGCATGGCCCTGTGACCAGTGAGCACTGCAGCCACGTGCCAGACACCGCGGTCCGGTATCTGGAACTCGGCCAACAGCAATGTCCCCCCGGGCCGCAGCACGCGGCGCATTTCACGAACAGCTTCTGATCGTGTGTCCTCCGGGAGGTGGTGCATCATCAGACTGGACACCACCACGTCGAAGGCGGCATCGGGGAACGCGAGCGATTCGGCCGACCCCGGCTCGAACCGGCAGTTGACAAGATGACGGCTCATCCGACTTGCGTAGTCAGTCATCTCGGGGGCGGCGTCGATGCCGACGACCGCGCCTTCCGCACCCACCGCCTCGGCCAGCATCCGCGCGAAGTAGCCCGGACCGCACCCAACGTCAAGCACCCGATCGCCCGGGCGGGCGCCGCTTGCCGCGAGGAGCGTGCGATAAGCGCGTCGCCGCAAGCCGCCGAAAAGCAGCCCGGTGGTCAGTTCGTAGAGCCGAGGGGTACCGATAGTGACCCCGTGGCCGGCCGGTCGGGACGACGGACGCGAGTGGAGCAGGTTCATACGGGATTCCACAGTATGGATCGGGAGTTCGCGCGCACAGGGGCGAAGGACACCGCCGTCCGTGGTCCTTGGTCCCCTCGAAGGAGCGGTGCGACGGGGTGACGTACCGCGCATGAGGTGGCATCAGCTACAGATGACGTTGGCTTCGTCCTCAGGGAGTCGCCACGCGCCGCACGGTGCACCAAAATGACCCCTAACCTGACGCCCTTGTCCCTGGACGGTGGTGGAAACCGGTGTGTGTCAGCCGGCTGATTCGGTTCGGCCGGAGTCTGACAGCGGATTCTGACTGCAGAGGCAGTGGGAGTAGGATTCCGATCACGTGACTCACTCTGGTCCGTCTCGGGATCGGCTGCGGACGAGTGAATCCATCCTGATCATTGCGAACGGGAATCCGCTCTCCCGGCGAGCCGACGGCATCGCGCAGGCCGCGCTTCAGCAGCTGACGCTGCGATCAGGAAGCCACGTGCACCTCGTGATGAGTGAGCATGCGGGCCACGCTCGCGCGGTCGCGGAACGATGGGCGACCGAACACCTCGATGCGACGATTATCGGAATCGGCGGAGACGGAACGCTCAACGAGATCGCCAACGGCATCCTGGCTGCGACCGCCGCGTGCGGCAGCCGAGCCGTTCTCGTCATATGCCCCGCCGGTGACGCGAATGACCAGTACCGGAGCTGGCCGCGCTCCCGAAGAATCCGGCTCGAGAACGTGTTGTCAGCGGCGCCGGTTCCGGTCGACGTCCTTGAGATGTCGTATCGAACGGGTGGTGGTGCGCAAGCCACGCGATACGCGCTGTCATATGCAGCGATCGGTGCGCTGGCCACGGGCGCTTCCCTTGTCAATCGTCGTCGGCGTCGGATGCTCACCAACCTCACCGTTGTTCCGCTGACACTGTTTCGGATCCGTCCGATAACCGTGGTCGTCGACGGCGAGGCAACTTGTCTTGACAGTCTCAGTTGGCACGTCGTCCCGACGATGGCAAAGGTCCTCCGCGTGAGTACGAACTCGCGACGTGACGACGGGCTCATGGAGGTCCTCGCCGTACCACACCCTCCAGAGCTCGGATGGCTCCGGATGATCTGGCTCGGGCTACGAGCGCTTGTCGGACTCGGTACGCAGTCGCAGCGCGCGCGGATGACCGTTCATTGGGAGGACGGCGGCGCAGCGCAATTGGATGGCGAGACGATCGACATTCCACCCGGGTCCGATATCAACGTACGTTGCGTTCCAGCCGCCCTTCGTGTGCTGTGCTGCCTCAAGGTCGCGCCCCGCGAACACGCCGTTGTCCACCGCACCGGACAGCGCCGGAATAGCATCAGCAGTTCTGTCAGACCATCCCGTGCTGATATGCATAGCGGACGGCCTGCGCGCGGTCGCGCGCCCCGGTCTTCGAAAAGATGCGGTTGATGTGCGTCTTGACGGTGGCGTTGGTCAGGAACAGCGACGCCGCGATCTCACCGTTCGACAACCCGGCGGCGATCAGCTTGAGGACATCGACTTCGCGCGGACTCAGGTTGTCGGGAAGCGACTCCACTGGAGTGGTCTGGCTGGGCTGAGCCTCCAACACTGCAGCCACCAAGCGCTGCTGAATCGCGGGGTCGAGATGCGTTCTCCCGGCGGCGAGCGCCCGGATCGCGAGCTCGATCTCCTCGGCGCTGGCGTCCTTGGTCAGGTACCCGCGCGCGCCCGCCTGGAGGGCGGGAAAGAGTGACTCGTCGTCGGCATAGGTCGTGAGCACGAGCACCTGCGTTTCGGGAAGCGTGGCGCGGATCCTCCGGGTGGCCTCGGCGCCTTCCATCGCCGGCATGCGGAGGTCCATGAGGACGATATCCGGCCGCTCCCTCTCGGCGCGCTCCACCGCCTCGATTCCGTCGGCCGCCGTTCCGATTACCTCGACGCCGTCAATCAGGCCGACGAGCATGGTCAGCCCGTCGCGTACGACGCGCTGATCGTCAGCGATGAGCACCCGGATCAGAGGATTGGTCATGCCGGGACGACCACCTCAACGAGCCATCCTCTATCGGTGGGGCCTGCATGCACGCTGCCGCCAACTCGCTCGACGCGCTCGCGAAGCCCAGCGAGCCCGCGACCTCCGCCGACTCCAGGCAACCCTTCGCTGGTCTGCGAACCGGTCAGGAGCCGGCTCCGGTCCTCGACGCGCAGCATCGTGTGATCGGATCCGTAGCGAAGGGCAACATCGATCGCGGCGCCGGGCGCGTAGCGGGCGATGTTCGTGAGAGCCTCCTGAGCTCCGCGGTAGAGCGCCAGTCCGGCATCTGCCGGGAGTGTCCGCACGCTTCCTTCGATGCTGAGGTTGACAGTCGTCTGCATGTCGTCTCGGAAGCTCTGCACCAGCGAGTCGAGCTGCGACACTCCCGGCAAGTCGTCGCCACGCAAGGTGCCGACGGCCTGGCGGGCGTTGGCGAGCCCGTCCTTCACCAACGCGCCCGCACGGTCGATCGCGGCGTGCAACGCGGGTGTCGCACGCTCGCGCTCGGCAAGCTTGCGTGCCGCCTGCAGCTGGATCGCGGCACCGGACAGTGAGTGTGCGAGGACATCGTGCAGCTCGCCGGCGATCCGGCCGCGCTCAGCGACCGCTGCGGCACGAGTCTGCTCTTCGCGTGCGTCTTCGAGTTGGGCGAGCAGCAGCTCGGTCCGGTCCTGACTTGCTCGAGACTGCTTCATGAAGTAGCCGACCACGCCGATCAGCACCAGCAGGAGCGTGGCCGCCAGGAGCGCGACAGGCGCGGTTCCTGACAGTGCCGCGGCGGCGTCCAGCGCGACCCCAATCGAAACGCCGACCGGAATCCCCAACGACAAAGGGAGCCGGACAACAGCCATCCACACCGCTGCCCCACCGCCGAGTTCGGTCGCGCCCTGCGGCTGCAACGCCACCAATGCAACCCCTGCCGCACCCATCAGCGAGATCACGGCGGTCTGGACCACGTATCCGCGATCTGTGAACCCGCCCCTGATGGCAATCGCCATGGCCCCAGCGAACGCCAGGAGTGCCAGCGTCACGCCGAGGCCTGTGCCCTGGATCGCCGGATGGGGCTGCCCCGCGATGGCACCGGCCACCACCACCAGAACCACCGCCCAGCCCATGGGACGCAGAGCATCGCGTTGGCGGCGGACTCGCTCGGCGGCGTGCTCACGGGCCTCCGCAATCCGCGGACTCTCATCATCGGGCGTCACTGGCACGCTGGTCACGGTTCGGAACTCCCCGGATGCACTCATTCGACAGAGACGATAGAACGCCTCCGGCCCATATTTGGGGCGCGAAGGCGTTCCACTGCTGCGTGGCCGATCAGGCTGCGGCACCCAGCCCAACCGCCACGGTGGTCGTGGCGGTGGTCGCCTGGAGGGCACGGCCCCTGAGGTACACGGTCACCACGCGGACGGTCACCTCGCAGATCGCCATCGAGACCAGGGCCACCGGCCAGGCCGCGGCGCTGATCTGGTGGGCGATGCTGAAGCTGCGGATTGCAGGCTCGGCCCCGTGGGTGACGACGAACGCGAACACGACTCTCGACGAGATGCCCGCGACCAGCAGTGCACCTGCGATCCAGCCGACCCGAGCGAGCGCGAAGCCGTCACTGCCGGGGCGAACGTGGGTTGCAAATCCGCTGAGCAGGCCGAGCGACAGTCCGGCACCGGCGAGCAGCCCGATCAAGACGAGGTCGTTGCCGGTGGTGGGAATCGTGTGCAGGTACTGCTGCGCGACGAAGAACACGAGCACGAGCGGGATCACCAGCGCCCGGCGATCCAGCCGCTTCTCACGCGCCTGCAGGCACACCATGATGATGAATCCGGCGTTGATCAGGTAGTCCGTTGTGGTCATCGGGGTCCTCCGTGAAGCTGGTTCGTGTCCCAAGTGGGACGATCCCCATGATTCGGCGGTCGCTTCTCGAAGTCGTCGGCCCGTGGGTTGGACTTCTCGAGGTGGGATCCATCCGACGACTCAACCCGTGGGTTGATCAGCGGGGATGCGAGTGCTCAGTCGTACCCCGGAACGGGTCTCGTGGCTGCCCGGGTTCGCAGGGCAAGCCGCTACGCGTCAGCCGCGGAGGACACCTACCGACTGGCCCAGGCGCCACGAACTCGCCGTTTCCAGGTCCAGCCCGCGTTGCATGGTGGTCGGCATCGGACGCTACAGGGTGGTGGTGGACGCAGCCGCAATTGCTTGCGAGGTCGCCTGCCGCATGCGCCCATAGAGGTCGTCTGCCTCAGCGGCAGTGAGGTGCTCCTCGAGCATCGTCAGGAGCACCTCCTCCTCCTGGCGGAGATGCGATCGCATCAGGCTCACGAGCGCGTCGAAGACCGCTGCGACATTCGAGGGCGCCTCGCTTCCCATAGCCAACGCCCCTTGCGCCTCGATGAGATCCGCGACCAGCCTGTCCATCTTCCGGTGCTCGTGAACCAGCATGTCACTGAGGTGGACGTTGAGCAGCCTCGCGACCTCCGGGTAGAGCACTGATTCCTCAGCACGTGCGTGCGGGGCAACGTCTTTGCGGAAGAACTCCAGTATCTCGGCGATTGCGTCGGCCATCGTGTCGCGATCGAGTTCCGCGAATCGGGCACGTGTCACCGCCATCGCCGCAACCCCCATATGGAGGTTGTCGTGCTGGTGCTTGAGGTTCGCGACCCCGCGCATCACATGTCGTCGAGTGCTGCCGTACACGGCGACGGCGCTGCGGCTGCGACGGTGCGGGTGAAGACCATCGTTGCACTGCTGACCACGGTCAGCCATGCAGCTGTGATGTAACCGTTCTTTCCCACCGGGCAGCCATGCTGGCAACACGAGCAGTCCCTCACCAGGGTCGAATGACATCAAATCGGCGGGACCTTTGGGGTGTGATGCGGCCCCGTCGGATGTCGGGTCCAGCGATTGAGGTACGCGGCCACGATGATGATGTCGTGGCATCGTCGCTGACGGGCAGGAATCCGTCTGGCGCGTCAGACTGACGGTCGCGTGGTCAACTTCGGGCCACTCGGCGACCGGCGATGAGGACCAACGGCCCTTTCTCTCGACCGCGCCCCGAAGTACCTTGAACGCATGAGTGATCGCGCGACAAAAGCGGAGCCGTTGACGACGGTCGGCGGCAGCGTCCCGCCGGCGTGTGCCTCGCGCACCAGACGGTTGAGGGTTGGCGGTATCACCCCCATGCTTCTCGTGGCACTGCTCGTCGCGGCGTGCGGCGAGCAAAGGGTCCCGTCGGCGTCTGTCGCCCCATCTCCCACAGCGGTCTCGTCTCTGGATCCGGGCGCTGCGAGCCTTCAAGACACCTTTGTCGCCGTGGTCGAACGGGTGCGCTCATCGGTTGTCCAGATCAAGACCAACACCGGACTCGGGTCGGGAATCGTTTTCGATGACAAGGGCGACGTGGTCACCAACAACCACGTTGTGACGGGGGCAACGACGATTCAGGTGACCACAGCAGAGGGGAGGACCCAGACCGCGTCACTCATCGGCACGTTCCCCTCGGGTGACCTCGCGGTCATCCGTGTCCCCGGTCCTCTGCGGCCACTGGCGTTCGCGGACTCGAGCGGTCTCAAGGTCGGCATGCTCGTCCTCGCCATCGGCAATCCTCTCGGCCTCCAGAGCAGCGTCACCGAAGGCATCGTCAGCGCACTGGATCGAACCGTTTCCGAGTCCGGCGCCATCACGCTCCCCGACATGGTCCAGACCAGCGCGGCCATCAATCCTGGAAACAGCGGCGGCGCCCTGGTGGATTTGACCGGCAAGGTGGTGGGGATCCCGACGCTCGCGGCTGTTGATCCAAACCTCGGTGCCGCCAACGGGATCGGTTTCGCGATTCCCTCGAACACTGTGAAGGACATCGCGAACCAGATCATCGCGAACGGGCACGTCGTGAACTCTCACCGAGCCTATCTCGGCATCAGTGCCAGCACCGTTGTGAACAGCACGAACACCCCGGTCGGTGTTCTGGTCGGCGCTCTAACCCCGGGTGGACCAGCCGAGAAAGCGGGGCTGACAGCTGGCGACATCATCATCGACATCGGCGGGGTCCCGATACGCACCATGAGCGATTTGTCGACGGCCCTGGCCGACCTCCAACCCGGGGCCGTGGTCTCCATCACCGTGCTGACGTCCGTGGGCGCACAGAAGACCCTGACGGCGAACGTTGCGGAGCTTCCGAGCGGTTAGCGGTTGCGGATACGAAGGTCTCAGTTCGGAGCTGAACGACCACCACGCCTCGGCCAGCACGGCAGAGCACTTCTCGCCTTGCGATAGCTGGATTACGATCTGAAGCCGTGGCCGTCATCGACACGGATTACCTGATCATCGGTGCGGGAGCAGCCGGAATGGCCTTTGCCGACGCGCTGCTTACCGATTCAGACGCTGACGTGGTCATGGTCGACCGGCGGCACACCCCGGGCGGCCACTGGAACGATGCCTACCCGTTCGTGCGCCTTCACCAGCCCTCGGCGTACTACGGCGTCAACTCCCGAGTCCTGGGCGGCGACTCGATCGATCAGGTCGGCCCCAACACGGGCTTCTACGAACGAGCGACCGCAGCAGAGATCTGCGATTACTTCCAGCGGGTACTCGAGCAGCGACTCCGGGCGTCGGGCCGAGTTCGATTCTTCGGCATGTCCGAGTATCGGTTTGATCACGCTGGGGATCACCAGCTCGTCTCCTGCCTCACCGGTGTGCCAACAACGGTACGCGTGCGGCGCAAGATCGTCGACGCCACATACCTCGAGACGGCCGTGCCGTCCACACACACGCCGTCATTCGGAGTCGATCCGAACGTGCGGCTGATCCCGATCAACGATCTCGTCAATCTACGGGAACCCGGCAGCGGGTACACCGTGATCGGCGCTGGGAAGACCGGCATGGACGCGTGCATGTGGCTCCTCGACAACGGCGTGGCACCCGACTCGATCCGGTGGATCCGGCCACGGGACGCGTGGCT
Organism: Candidatus Dormiibacterota bacterium; assembly: GCA_049582105.1. GTDB lineage: Bacteria > Chloroflexota > Dormibacteria > Aeolococcales > Aeolococcaceae > Palsa-851. The sequence continues at coordinate 11,097 of JBAUTG010000097.1, forward strand.
CCAGAACCGGGCATTCCAGCAGCCGATGGACCTTGTCGGGACACTCATCGAGGGGCTCTCGCTCGCGCTCGAAGCCACCGCTCAGTCGGAGAACGTCGAGGACCTCTTCTGCCGGCTCGAGTCGTGTGAAGTGCTCCTCCGCTTGGATGCAACTGTTGATCCCACGATGTACCGGTGTGCCACGGTAAGCGGGCTTGAACTGCAGTGCTTGCGCCGCATCGAGAACGTGGTGCGCCAGGGGCGGGTCATGCATGTCGGAGCGGACCGGATCGTGATGCAGGAAGGGTCGATCGCAACTGATAGCACCCAAATCCATGTCGACTGCTCCGCCGCGGGCCTGACGGTGGCTCCCGCTCGCCCAATCTTCGAACCAGGCCGGATCACGTTACAGCAGATCCGGAACTGTCAACCCACGTTCAATGCCGCCCTTATCGCATTCGTCGAAACAGCCCGAAACGACGATGCAGAGAGGAACCGGCTCTGCCCACCGAACCCTTATCCGTCGTCGGCGTCGGACTGGATCTCGACGACATACGTCTCGCAGCGCGCCGAGGCACGGTGGCTGCGTGAGCCCGACATTGCGGCTTGGCTCGAACGTTCGCGACTCAACGCGTCCCGCGGGATCGGAGAGCACATGTCGGAACCAAAAGTGCAAGCTGCGTTCGGTCGCCTCCTCACCAACAGCAAGCCGGCGATGGACAACCTGAAGCGGTTCCTAGCTCCGGCCCATTAGCGTCGCCACGCACCGAGTGGCTGACCGTCGGGGATTGGCTGACGCCCGCCAGGAGTGCAACAACGTCGGCAGGAGATGGCATGGCGCGGATCTCGGCTGCCACGCGGCGGGCGTTCGCTCGATAGCGGTCGTCGGCGAGCAGCGTCTCGACGGCCTGCACAATCGTCGCGGAATCGGCCTGCTCGGGTTGCAACGCCAAGGCAGCGCCACTTCGGACTCCGGCTTTCGCGTTGCGAAACTGGTCGGCCGCCTGCGGGAGGCAGAGTTGGGGGATGCCGCCGGCGAGGGCGCCCAGAAACGTGCCGGATCCTGCGTGCGAAGCCACCACGTGACCGTGTTGCAGGACCTGAGGCTGATGCACCCACCGCTCGATCCACACATTCGGTAGCGCAGTGCCAAGGGCAGCCGGATCGCCCGACGGGCCGACGGTCACCAGCAGTCGCACCGGCAACGCGGCCAGAGCTCGCGCTGCCGCTCGTAGCACAGGCGAGTGGTTGAAGAGTGTTCCAAAGGTGAGATACACCAGCGGGCGCTCGTCATCAGCAAGGTAGGCGGGCAGCGAAGCCGGAGGCTGACCAGTGTCCTGCTCGGGTCGCATTGCTTGGATGTGAGGGATGTGCGACGTCGACACCGTCTGAACTGCGGCCGGGCAGACGTCGAGGTAGAGCGAGGTGAAGCACCCGGCATACGGGGGAAGGGGCTGACCGTGCTGCGCCCACAATGGTGCTACCCGTTCTCCCGCCGCTGCGAGGAATGACGCAGGAATGGCGCCGCCGTATCCGTGCGTGACGCTTGGCACTCCGAGAATCGCACCGACCAGCGGCGCGGCGAGCTCGCCGCTTTCGTGGACGAGCAGGTCCGGCTGCCAGGACCGGGCGAGCGGCAGCAGGTCGGCCAGCATCGGCGGCGCGAACGCTCCCCCGAACATCCGGGGAAAGATGAACGCAGACTGTCCTCCCGGCGACGCATGAGCAGCGGCCGCTGCATGCTGCTCCTCGACGACCTCGCGCAGGCGCGCACCGGCGAGCCCAGCCGGACGGGCATCCAGGCCGGCAGCGACAATCCGCTCGCAGCTGTCGGCGCTTGTGGCCCAGAGGACGTCATGGCCGGCGGCAGCAAAGGCTCGTGCCAGAGGCACCAGGGGATAGATGTGTCCGAGGCCCCAGGTGGATGAGAACAGGACGCGCACGAACCTCCTTTGCGGGTGAACCCAGCATACGGGCCCCATTCGCATACGGCATCGAGGAATTCGGAGCCGCCGGGCGGCTCCGCTGCTAGCCCGTCAGCTGGAGGTCGGTCAACCAGCCGGTCAACCCGGTCTGACTCTCCGTATGGGTGCTGAGGTTGTAGGCAAGGATCGGTGTGCTCATGTGAGCAGACGCATCGTTGTTGCTGCCGTCATAGAACCAAATGACGGACGGGCTCACGAAGCGAGCGAGTGTGCCGTCAGCTCTCTGGGGGCCCGGGAGAGTGGCGCCCGTCGTGGTGTCGAGCAAACTCGAGTGGGCCGTGCTGAATCCGAAGTGGTCCGGAACTCGCCTTGACGATGGTGCCGGTCTGGAAGACAGCGGAGTTTCCATCTGGAGAAACGTCCGGATCCCACCACCTGGCGCCCGCCCGGAGCGTGCGAACGGCGCCGGTGTCGACATCGGCGACGTTGATGCCGCGGAAATCACAGAAGTACAGCTTGCCATCCGGGCCCCAGGCTGCCATGGAGACGTCGCGACACCCGCCCGAGAATTCGCCTGCCGTCGCCGAACCCGGGGGTGCGAACGCCAGGGTGCCGTCGAGCCGGCGGACCTGCAGGGTCACGGTGGGCGACTGCAAGTGGTCCGGGTTGTTGTAAGCGAACTG
>JBAUTG010000098.1:0-47823 GCA_049582105.1 Candidatus Dormiibacterota bacterium
AGTTGGTGAGGTACGCCGCGAGCATCGCATCGAACTGCAGCCCCGCAACCGTGATGCCGCGCCGCCTCCAGGCGAGCACCTCGCGCTTCAGGTCGTAGCCTCGCTTGGGGAGTGTGGCGTCGGCCAGCAGTGCCCCCACCGCCGCAACCGCCGCGTCGTCGGCGTTGCGCTCGACGAGACTCGCGTGCCAGACCGGCACGTAGTACGCGATGTCCTCGCCGGTTGGGGACAGCGCCACGCCGATGAGGTCGCCGGTGCGTGGATTGCCTTCCACGATCGTCCGGAGCGCGAACGAGCCCGCGGCGCGAAGACGATCGACGGCATCCGCGGCCTCGTGCGCGTCGAGCACGGTGATGACCTCGGTCACCGGCGCCTGCAGATCCCCGACCGGAACGACGTCCGCTGCGGCAACGAACGGCGCCGGCGGCGCATCCTCGTCGACCGCCTTGCCGGGGAGTCGCGTGAGCAGAGTCCGGAATTCGAGCCGGTCGAACAGCTCGCGAACCTCATCCTCGTCGTAGTGGAAAAGTCGCGCGGCGTCGAGGTCGAGATCCACGTTCACGTCGAGGCAGATGGTCGCGGTCCACTTGCTGAGTCGCGCCTGCTCTACATGCTCCTCGAGCGCGCGTCGCACGCGACCGGGGGGCATGGTCGGCACCGCCTCGAGCACCTTCTCGAGTGGTCCGTACTGTTGCACGAGCGACATCGCCGTCTTCTCGCCGATGCCGGGGACTCCCGGGATGTTGTCGCTCGTATCGCCTTGCAGGGCCTTGAAATCGACGACCAGTGGCGGCTCGAAGCCGTAGCGTTCGCGCACCTTGTCGAGGTCGTAGATGATGGTGTCGGAGATGCCACGGCGGCTGGCGAACACGCGCACATGCTCGGTGACGAGCTGCAGCGTGTCGAGGTCGCCGGTCAGGATGATGACGTCGAGTCCGGCGGCTTCCGCTTTCTGTGCCAGGGTTCCGATGACATCGTCGGCCTCGAATCCGGGGATCTCGAGAATCGGAATTCCCAGTGCCTCGACGACCTCACGGGCCCACGGAAACTGCTTGCGCAGCTCGTCCGGTGCGCGCGAGCGCGTCGCCTTGTAGTCGGCGACCTTCTCGTGCCGGAACGTCGGCCCGGGCGGATCGAAGGCCGCGATTGCATATGTCGGCGTGGTGTCGTTGAGCGCCTTGAAGAGCATCGAGGTGAAGCCGTATGCGGCGTTGGTCATCTCGCCCCGGCTGTTGGTCAACGCGGGCATCGCGAAGAACGCTCGGTACACGAGGTTGTGACCGTCCACCAGCAACAGGGTCTCGCGTGCCACAGCGGACCATGGTAGCGGCGCGGCCGGTATGGCCTCGGTCGCTCACCTTCGGGGTTATGATCGAGCGATGGCAGACCTGGTTGAGATGACCGTCGATAGCATCAGGGTGCACATGCCGACCGGGCAGCACGTCGTCATCCTCAAGGAGAAGACGGCGGATCGCTACCTCCCCATCTGGATCGGCATCAACGAGGCCAACGCGATCGCGTTGAAGATCACCGGGATCACCCCGGAGCGGCCCATCACCCACGACCTCCTCGCCAACCTCCTGAGCGCCGTCGATGTGACCGTTGAGCGCATCGTGGTCACGTCGCTGAGCAACGAGGTCTTCTACGCGCGGATCCTCGCTCAGGTCGACGGCCGCCGCCTGGAGATCGACTCACGTCCGTCCGACGCCATCGCGGTCGCGGTGCGGGTCGGAGCGGGCATCTTCGTCGCCGACGAGGTGCTGGACAAGGCGGGCGTCCTTCCCGAGGCGGACAAGGACGGCGACCTCCTCCCAGCCGACCCGGAGAGTGAGGAACGACTGGCCAAGATCCGGGATTGGGTCAACACGCTCAACCTGCCCGACCTGGGCACGGGCGCCTCCGAGAGCTGACCTACCCGCTGAAGAGCGACCAGAACTGCGGGTCCTCGAACCCCAGGCGCCAGGCGGCGATCCCCGCGAGGCCGTAGGTGTGGACCAGGGCGACCTTGCGCGCGAGGCTGTCGGCGTCGTCGAAGTAGCTGGTCAGCGACCCGTTCGGAGAGACGATGAACGGCGTCTGGGTCTGAAAGTTGTAGCTCACGCGCGCGCCCGGCACATGGAGCGCGTTGTAGAGGACGTTCGAATAGGCTGACGCGCCGCCGATGCTCCCCCATTCGCGCCCGTAGAGGGGAACGCCGAGGAGGACGTGGGCAGGGTCGAGATCCGGCAGGGTCGCCTCGAGGATCGAGATGTCCCAGTCGAGGCCGGCGACCGGTCCCGGGGTGCCGCCATCGCCGTGCTCGTCGTAGGCCATGAGATCGACGAGGTCCGCCGCCTTGCCGATCGCGGCGACGTCATACGCGGCCGAGTACGCGTTGGTTCCGGCGAAGTCATGCGGGACGATGTCAACGATGAGCTTGGCGTTGTGGGCGTGCAGCAACGTCGAAAGCTGCTGTACGAAGGCGGCGAAGGGGGCCTTGTCTGCGGCGAGCATGCCCTCGAAATCGACGTTGATGCCCTTGTAGCCGTCGAACTTCACCGCGGCGAGCATCTCGTTGATGAGCGCATTGACCGCCTTCGGGTTGGTGAGGAGCTGATCGGTCGCCTTCGGGTCCGGGTTGTTGGTGAGCGACGGCCAGATCGGGATGCCGGCGGCTGCGGCGCGATTGACCGCGGCCTGGTCGGGCGTCCCGAGCACGGTGCCGTCCGCCTGCGCCTGCCAGCCGGTCGGGCTCATCTCGGCAACCGCGCCGAGGTGGAACGCGAACGAGCTGTTCGACAGGGCTGTGTTGATGACAAAGGCGTCGACCGCGATTCCCTTGACGCTCGGCGCCGCCGGGACCGTCACGCGGCGGACGGCGTTCCGGGGGATGCCGACGAGCGAGAGGGTGATGCCGGGGTCGAGATGGCCCTCACCGACGGTCGGGATCGTCGCCGGGAGCGTGATCGACGATGGCGTCTTCCCGCGCCATGTGATCCGCGCGTGCTCACCGTCGATCCAGGTCACGGTCGCGCCCGGGAGCGCCGCGCCGATTGCGGTCTGGTCGGGAGCATCGGCGAAGACCGCGTCAACCACCAGGCCGCTGGTGGGATCGATGTGGGCCGCAACCATTGCGGCAGTCGGCGGGATGACCGAGAAGGTGATGTCCTGGGTTTTCATGCCAGCGACCGCGATGGCGAGGCGGTGCGTGGAGCTGAGCGCCATCAGGGGCTTGACCGTGGCGATCAGGTCTGAGCCGGCCCTGGCGAGCGCCAGCTTGCCGCCGTCCAGCGTCGCCGTCACATCACTCGACTGCAGGGGCGCACCGGTCGCGTGGAGCTTGAGGTCGAGGTTCGGCGGCACGTTCGAGTCGCCCGTGCGCAGGCCGACACCGCCCGCCGTGATCACGACGTACTGGTAGTTGGGTGGTGGGCTGAACCCCGGGAAGCTGCAGCCAGAAACCAGCAGCGCCACTGCGAGGCACGCCAAGCGGCGGTGCATTGCCTACGAGTCTAGTCAGGTTGGACCGCCCTGACCGCGCGGGGCGGCTAGCGCGTGGTGATCGTGATCGTGGCGGTCAGGGCAGGGCTGCCGAATCCTTCGAACCCCGCCGGGACCGACGCGACCACGCGAAGGACCGTGCCCGGCACCGTGCCAGGCGGCACGGTGAACGAGAAGATCGGCGTTCCTCCCACCGAACCGGCGAGAGACCCGCCCGGTGCGGGGGACTCCGGAGACGGCACATCTGCGCCGCCTCCTGTGCTGCTCCCATAGCCTCCGGAAGGGCCGGTGACGCTGAGCTGCGCGCTGGTGTCGCCGACGGTGACGGTCACGCAGGGGCGCAGGGAGTGGGTCGCGGTGGTGAGGTTCGTGCTGCCGGGGACACCGACCGACACCTGCGGCAGCGAGAACTCCGCGAAGAGGTTGACCTTCTGCCCGGCGGTGGCCGAGAGCGCAGAGGCGGACAGGACGAGACGTGCGCCGGGCAGGCTGGGTGCCGAGACAACCTGAGGTTCGCTGTACGTTGCGGGGGGCGACGAGTTGACGACGGCGGTCACCTGCGACGCACAGGCCGCCTCCTGGGTGACCGACCCCGGCGCGATAGCGGGGGCCGCGCCGCCCTGGTCGCCGTTAGCCGCCGTCTGGCCGGTGCTCGTGCCAGTGTTCCCGGCGCCATGCGCCAGGGCGACGATGATCAGCACCACCGCAACGGCTCCCGCGAGCGCCGTCGCGGGGAACCGGCGCAGGAGGCCACCCGGATTGAGCCAGCCGATGCTGATGCGCCGGCGCGCCGACTCCTCGGCGACCGGTGCCGTCGACGGCAGGTGTACGACGCGAGCCATGCGTGCCTTGGGCAGTTCGCGAAGGGCCTCGACCGTCGCAGTGAACTCGGCATAGGCCGCCGCGCAGTCCTTGCAGGATTGGATGTGAGCGTAGAAGCGTGCGTCGTCGATCGGCGACAGCTCGTCGTCGAGCGCAGCCGTGAAGAGGTCGTCGACATGCCGTCGCTGGGTCACGCGTTCTCCTCGGCGAACCCCGGGAATGCGGCCGTGCCCCGCAGCGCCTTTGCGAGCATCGAGCGGGCGCGGTTGAGCCGGGACTTCACGGTGCCGATGGGAACGCGCAGTGCCGCTGACATCTCCTCGTAGCTGAGCTCATTGACATCCCGGAGGACGACGACCGCACGGAAATCGGGCTGCAGCATGAGCAGCGCATCGCGGACCGCGGCGACCCGTTCGCGCGCCAGCGCCGTCGCCTCCGGACCGAGGGCCGGGTCGGGGAGCTCCACGATGTTGCCGCGCTCGTCCTCGAGAGGATCAGCGGGACGGCGGACGGTCCGGCGCTGGACGTCGTGACTGCAGTTGATGGCGACCCGGAAGAGCCACGCGCGAATGGTCTGACCGCGAAGAACCGGGATCCTGACGTAGGCGCGCAGGAAGGTCTCCTGAACGACATCTGCGGCGTCCGCCGGGGTGCCGGTGATCCTGAGGGCCATCGTGTATAGCTCGTCCTGGTGACGGGTGACAATTGCTGCAAAGGCGTCGCGGTCCCCGCGGCGTGCCCGCTCGAGGAGCGCCTCGTCGTCCATGCACTTGAGAGTACGCGTGAGGTGCGCCTCAGGTTCCCGCCTGTTGCCGTCGTGCGACCGCCCCGAGGATCCGGGGAGCCGGTACGCTGTGGCCCTGGCCGGGGTGGCGGAATGGTAGACGCAGCGGTCTCAATAACCGCCGAGGGTTACCTCGTGAGGGTTCGACTCCCTCTCCCGGCACTCGAATGCCACGCGGGAATTGTTGCTACCCGGTTAGGACGTCACCATCAAAGAGCCAGGAGCTGGTTGCAGAAAGTATTTCGCTTACGGGCTTGCCCTGCAAGGTGTAAATCCACAAGCTCCCATTGGCGGCTGCGACGATGTCGTTGTTATCCCACCAGCCCTCAAGTGCCAGGTTTTGGAGATCGACATGGCTGTGGTTGGCCAGGGTCACCATTTCGATGGAGGTTGGGGGAACCATGCCGCCGCCACACGGGTTAAACGTCTCGCGGTAGACGGCAACGTGGGCTCCATCGGGACTGATGGAGGCGCCTCCGACAATGAATTTACTCTCCGAGTAACTCACTCCATTGATGAGGACGGCGTGGGCATCGTTCAACAGGCTGGCCACCGTCACGCCGCTGCTGGCCGCTATGAATTGGTTATTACCGGTGAAGAGTTCGTGCAGCGCACCAGTGCTGGGGTTGATCGCAAACCAGGCGTAGTCGGAACTCTCGTAGCCTCCGCAAGGAAAAGGACCGCCTTCGGGGGTCCGCTGCATGATGATGCCGGTGTCGGTCCAACCGCTCAACAGTTCGGTAAAGCCAACCGGCGCGACCCAGCGGTAGACAATTCGATTTGCCTCCCCGAGGCCACCGACTTCAACGAGCCCGTGGTGCTGGCCGGCTGAGTTGGGGGTCTGATCAACGGGCCATGCCCACTCGGTCCCAGTGGGCGAGACGACAAATGGCCAGGAATAGCTGGCGTCGCCGGCGCTCGGGAGAGCGGGAGCGGTCCCCACACCGAGCAGCTTGCCGGTTCGGGAGACGACGGCTACTTTGATGCTGCTGGTGGGTGCGGGCTGATAGGAGAAGAAGAGGTTGGAATTGCCACTTTGGGGTCCGAAGCTGTATTTGCTGGCTTGCGCAGCGGTGAGGCCAAATAGCTGGCCCTCTTGAGCGTTGGTTAGACCCCACTGCTCCACCCCTTGGGCGTTGACGACTTCCATCGCGCCCTCGCCTGTGTAGAAGACCGCCAAAGGAGGTTCGGGGACTGGGGTAGGAATCGCTGTCGGGCTGGGGGTCGGGACCGGAGAGGGGGTTGGGGTGGAGCGCGAAGCGGGGCTTGGCGATGCGCCGGCTCCACAGGCGGCCAACAGCAAGGCCAGGGGCAAGGTGGCGATCAAGCGATGACGGTGATTCCGTGGTTCCATCTCACGTGTACCAGCCCCACCATTGCTCACGGGCGGTCTCGTCGAGGTCGCCACGGCAGTGCCTCCTATCGCAGTCTTCCTGATCCCAGTCTTCGCCTCCTCCATCAGTGAGAACAGGGCCAGAGGCCACCTCTTGTGCCGCCAAAGGTCCTGCGATCAGTGGGAAGGAAGCATTCTGAATACCCCTGGCAAATCAGGATCGAGGTTTCCGCTTCCGCCGATGCAGGTTCGACTCCGCTCCTGGCGCGGAATCCGTTACGGGATAAGGCTTCTCGAAAAGCTTGACCCCTGAGCGCGAAGGCGGCCCGCGATCAGGGCAACAGCGCGACGTGACGGTCGTCGCTACGAACGGGTGCCCGAGACGGCTGCGTCGATGCCCATTTCCCGCGCCGTTTTCATGCGCGCTTGTCGTCCGCTCCATCGTCGCCCTCGCCTCACGTGGTTCCTATACTCACGCTTCAAGGAGCGGATACCATGCAGGAACAGCCAAGTCGGCGCACGGTCGTGCTCTGGCTCGCTGCCGTTGTGATCATCTTCGGTAGCGGGTCCTTGATGGTGACCGGCGCACTGAACCGTCACGGGGCTCCCCAGGCCACCTCCACATCGCCGTCACGGCCCTTTCCACAATCAACGCCCAACGTCGCGGATTGTGGTTCCGAGATACAGCTCGTCGGAGTCTTCAACGACTGCGTCTCCATCGATCGAACGGCAGTCGACGACTGTACGGTGACGCCACATACCCTCTATGCCGTCTTCAAGCTTGACGGCACCACTCACAACTGGTATCTGTCCCTCTCGATCCCCCGAACGTATGCAGAACCCGGCGATTACTATTTGGCGAACGGTGGGGCAGAAGTCGACGTGAGCTATGACGCGACAGGCGCAGACTGGACGGCGGTTTCCGGGGTCCTCACGACGACAACACCGGACAGCCGATCTGGGATAGTTAACGCCATTCTTCAAGCGGTCATCGACAACACGCCGGTGCCGGGACCCACCCTCAGCGTTACCGGACCGTGGCGTTGCTAACCCACGCGAGTCGTTGGTTGGGGCAACGGCCTCACGTCCGCCTCCGGCGCTCCAATGCCTCCAGCGTCCGTGCAACCGCCGCGGAGGCGATGACACCGGCTGCCATCGGTGGAAAGGGCCACACAGCGCTCACGTTGATCTCGCAGAGAACGTACGTATCGAGCCCAGCTGGGGTTCTCGGTCCGTAGAGAAAGTCGGCATCCCAGATGACCGGGAGATCATCGCGCGCAACGCGAAGCATCTCCATCATCCGCGGCACCCATTCGGTCGTCGCTTTGGTTCGGAGGCGTTGATACTCCGGGGCGTCGGCACCTACCATCGGCGAGGATGCCCGTGCATGTTTGACGTGCTCAACGTCGAGCAAGGCCTGGGGCCATTGATGGCAGAACCCGACGACCTCGTCATGCGACAGGTAGCACCGGATCATCCCGTCGGTCAGCCTGTTCTGAAACCCCTGAGCGACGAGGCAACCGGACCATGCGAAATACTCGTCGCACCGCGACATGAACGTGGAGAGGCTCGTCGTCTCGGTCGATCCATCCCGCACACGCGCGTCCTGGATCCGAACGAACGAGTCGCGATCAGGAGGGGCATGCTCATCGACCAGTTCCACCTTCCACACCCCGTTGCCCCCGTTTCCGCGACCCTGCTTCAGCACCCCGAGACGTCGCGCACTCAGCCAGGCTGGGAAACGTCGCGCGAACTCCTCGGGTGAGCGGTAGACGTCGATGTCGCTGCCCCAGCCGACATCTCGAGTGCTGTAGAGCACCTCCTTTGTGCCGAGCTTCAGGATCACATCCGGATGGGCGGAGACCCACACGCCGCGTGACGCGGCCTCGTACAGCAGGGCGTCGACATTGCTCCGGTCGGCACCGTCCTGAATCGGGTTGACCCAGACGAGGACTCCGTCGAGCGCGAGCAACTCGTCGCGAACTTCGTCGATCGCGCCGTCCTCGAAAACCACGGCGTGGAGGACCGCCGAGAGCTGCCCGAACGCGGCATAAAGAGGATTCAGGCCGCGCGAAACATCGGGAGCGGTCGGTTTCGCGCTTCGATCACCTCGCCAGAGGATGCCGATACGCGGTGGCTCGTGCGACATTGCCGTTCGGTGAGGATAAGAGGTTCGAGGCTTGGCCGAGTATTCGAGCCCACGGCCGGAACGCCACTTTGAGATCGGATCGCGCACCATTGACGTTCGAAGGCGTATGAGGGACTGAATGAGTTCTCACGATCCGCCCGGTGAGCCGGTACCGGCGCGATGGACCGCGGCCACTGTGCGTCCCGACCTGTGGATGGATCCAGATGACGATCCTCGTTTTACGGGCATCGACCTGGTTGACGAGCGCGCGACCCTCCTCGACTATCTGCGCGCGTACCGATTGACGCTGCGATTGAAGTGCGCGGATCTCGACGCCGTCCAGATGGCGACCCGATCGGTGCCGCCGTCCACCATGTCATTGCTCGGACTCGTCCGCCACATGGCGGATGTGGAGCGGTCCTGGTTCCGGCGGGTCATGGCCGGTGAGGTTGCGCCACGGCGGTACTCGTCCGACGATGACCACGAAGGCGCGTGGAGCGGTGCGGTGGGTGATCCCGCCGTCGTCGCCGAAGCATGGGGTGCGTGGGAGGCAGAGGTCGACTTCGCGGAGCATTTCGTCGTCGGCACTGCGAACCTCAACAGGTTGGGCCACCAGTCCGACGGGAACACGATTCAGCTGCGCGAGGTCCTCGTGCACATGATCGAGGAATATGCGCGGCACTGCGGACACGCAGATCTGATTCGTGAGCGGATCGACGGCCGGGTCGGGCAGTAGCGAAAGATGGTTGCCAATCGGAGGGTGTTGCGACCGTTGGCGGTGGTCGTCCTTGTTGCCGCCGTGGTGATGTTCGGCGCGCTCTTCCTGCCGTTCGTGCGACAGGGATGCATCTTCTGTCCCATCTCAGGCCCGGGATACACGTTCCAGCTGCCCACCTTCAGCCTCATGCAGGGCCTCGACGGCTGGATCGTCCTGTGCGTTGTCGTCGCCATGGGTCTTGCGGCGATTGCACACCTTCGCGATGCGATGCGCATCAGTGCGATCGCCTGCTTGCTCCTGTCGCTGGCTGCTCTTGGACTGTGCGTTTTCGAGGGTGTCGACTCAGCCGGCCGCGTGGTTGGGTTGGACGCATCGCCGCAACCAATTCAGTTGGGTGTCGGGCCGCCAGCGCATTCAATCAACCCTCCCGCGTACTGGAATTACGGTCTCTACGTCTTCTTCAGCGCAGCGCTCGTCGCTGTCCTCGCGTCCGTAGCCCTCGTGCTGTTGACGCAACGGACCAAGCCGCAATCTGCCGATCGGATTGCGTTCCCGATCCCGGCGCCCTAGCTTCGGCAGGGACCCATGGCGGGGCATCATTTCGCTCATGGAAGTTGCCTCGCCACGTTCCGGGCAGGCCGACGCCCCCGCGCCATCGATGTCGCCGCTGATCCGATGGGTCCTGCCGGCGGGGCTGCTGGCACTCGGGGTCGCGCTGGTCGGTGGCTACGAATTCGGCTGGACGTGGACGGGCATCACCCCCAGCGATCAGCTGTGGGACCTGCTCCATGTGATCGTGCTGCCCGTGGTGCTGGCGACGCTTCCCATCTGGTACAGGACGCGACGCCGCTGGAGGATGGAGTGGCACCTCGTGTTCGGGGCGTTCGGGGTCGCGTTCGCGGTGCTCGTCGTGGGCGGCTACGCGTTGGACTGGCGATGGACCGGCTTTCAGGGCAACACGCTCTGGGACTGGCTGGAACTCCTCGCCCTGCCGATGGTGGTTGCGTCGCTGCCGCTCTGGTTCGCGACGCACAAGCGATTCGAGGGGCGGTGGCGCATCGTCGGGCTGTCGTTGCTGGTCGTGTTTGTCGTTGTGGTCGTTGGTGGCTACGCGCTCAGTTGGGGATGGACCGGGTTCCAGGGAAACACCCTCTGGGACTGGCTGCGCCTGCTCCTCGTGCCCTTTGTGCTGCCGGCGACGCTCGCGTGGTTCTCGGCCCGGTCGGAGTCCGAGCGGGCCTCACTGCTGCGAAGGTCCGGATGACGCCTCGCCGACCGCGTGTGGATGGCGAGCCCGTCCCGCGCGTCGCGGCGGACGTGACAAACGCATCACCGAAGTCCCACGATTCCCACGTTGATCTTTTGCGGCCACTGTGGGGGAGGCCGACTGATTCCGCTGAACCACACTGGACCTCAGCGCGATGATACGCACCCTGAAGGTTGGCCGAAGCCCCCGGGCCGGCCGGTCTTCAAGTGCCTCGACTGCGGGCGGCCGCTGTACGTCGGGGAATTCGCCCGCACCCGGCAGTCGCTCGAGGAGCAGGACGTGACGTCGCCGCCGAGCCCGAAGAAGGTAGGAGCGCGCTGCCCAGCGTGCGGAGCCGACCGTCTCGTGATGCTGTCCTTCCAGGTTTCCAGGCGCGACGCAGATGATGAGGCGCGTCCGGAGGTCGCCGCCATGCGGCCGATCGCCAAATGCGGCGGCTGCGGCGCCCGAATCTACGCGAGGAAACCCACCGACAGGCGCCGGCGCGGTGAGCCCGAACCGGATTCCGGCTGAAACGCTGCCTCGGAAACGCTGGAGACCGCCGGCTCAGACGTGCACGCCACCGACTATCCTTGCGCGGCATGTACGCGGTGATCAACACGCTGCGCTTCAAGGGGTCGGTGGATCCCGCGTTGTTCGCACGAGCCGAGCGTGAGATGGCCGACCAGATGCCCGCCATCGAGGGATTCCAGGGCTTCCGGGTCGTACACGTGTCGGATGACCGCGTCGTCCTGGTGATCTTCGCGGACACCGCCGAGGTCCTGGACCGCATGGCGACCGAGTTGGGGAACACGTGGATGGGCGCGAACGTCGCCCCGCTGCTTGACGGGCCACCGGAGCGGCGGATCGGTCCGGTGATCGCGTCGGTCAGCGTCTGACTTCAGCCGTCCCGCCTGCCCGCGCACACACGCCTGACACCACCTCGCATGGGGTATGAAAAGAGGGAACCGCGCACGCTCTGCGTGACCCGCACAACGGAGGACCAGCAATGCTCATCAGCACCGCCAACGATCTCCCCGGTTACCAGATCACCGAAGTGCTGGGAGAGGTGTTCGGGCTCACCGTTCGTGCGCGCAACATCGGCTCGCAGTTCGGGGCCGGGCTCAAGTCCATCATGGGTGGCGAGCTCAAGGGCATGACCATCAACCTCGCCAACAGCCGCAACGAGGTGATTCAGCGCATGGTCGAGGAGGCGCAGGCCAAGGGCGGCAACGCGATTGTCGCGATGCGCTTCGACACGTCCGAGATGGGCGGAACCTGGACCGAGATCTGCGCGTACGGCACCGCGGTCATCGCGAACCGGGTGAGCGCGCCGACCCCGCCTCCCGTCTAACCGGCGGGTCGAGACTCCGCGAACCGACCGATGCGGAATGGCGACAGACCCACATCGGACGTTCCGGTCGTGACCAGCTGCGCAATCGCCTCGCCCAGCCCGGCGGAATGCTTGAATCCGTGCCCGGAGCACGGTGATACGAGCAGGACGCCGGGCAGGCCGGGGTGCTCATCGACCACGAAGTTGGCGTCCGGCGTGACCGTGTAGAGGCAGCGCACGGCGCGTGCGCCGTCGGGTGAGAGCGCCGGCAGCCGGGGGCCGATCAACGCGTCATAGGTCGACTGCGCCTCGGAAGCCTCGACCTCCAGCGACGCCGTCTCGGCGGTTGTCTCGACGTCGAGCTGCTCGGTCGCGACCTTGATGCTGTGGGCCCCATCCACTTCCGGGAAGCCGTAGAAGGCCGCGCCGCCGCCGAGCCCCCAGATGTAGACGGGCATGGCGCCGGGACTGTGATCCCCTGCGCCGGGACGGAGCACGAACCAGATCAGCACCTGCCGGAAGATCCTGAACAGCACGAGCTCGCGCTGATCGACGAAGTCCCGGATCCAGGGGCCGACCGCCAGCACGACTCGCGGCGCCTCGTAGACGTCGCGATCGGTGCGCACGCGAACAACGCCGGCGTTCGACTCGATCGCCACAACGCGTTCGTCTCGCCTGACCTCGGCGCCGAGCCGTTCCGCGACCGTGAGCTGCGCCTCGACGCACCACTCCGGTCGAACGAAGCCCGCTCCGGGCTCGTAGTACGCTGACTCGTCGCCATCGAGCTTGAACTGGGGAAAGCGCGCGGTCACCTCGGTGGCGGAGAGACGCTCGTGCGGAATCCCATACCGGTTCGCGCAGGCGATCGTCGCCGAGAGGAAGTCGTGCCGATGGTGACCGGCAGCGCCGGCCCCGACTGCCTCGATGATCAGCCCACCGCACTGCGTGAGGAGATCCCGACCGGTCTCGGCTTCGAGCTCGCGCCAGATCGCGTGCGAGCGCCGGACCAGCGGCGTGTACTGCATCCCCTCCCCGATCGCCTCACGCGTGATCCGGGTGTCCCCGTGGGTCGACCCGTAGATGTGTGGCGGAGAATGGCTGTCGATTCCGAGCGCGGGCGCGCCCCGTCGAGCGAGTTGGTACAGGGTGGCCGCGCCGGCGGCGCCGAGGCCGACGACGATCACGTCCGGTCTGCTCACCGCCGCAGCCTACTACCCTGCGACGGTGACCCAGGACCACTATTTCACCGCCGACCCGAAGGTCCCCTCGCGGCCGCGGACGATCCAGGTCACCCTGCCGGATCGCAGCTTCGAGCTCGAGACCGATCGCGGGGTCTTCGCGCACGGACACATCGACTTCGGCACCGACCTCCTGCTGCGAACGGCGCCGACGCCACCGCCGGGCGAGCTCATCGACGTGGGGTGTGGCTACGGGGCGATCGCGATCACGATGGCGCTCCGGCAACCCGACGCCCGGGTCTGGGCCGTCGACGTGAATCGCCGCGCCCTCGAGCTCTGCGCGCGCAACGCGGAGCGGGCCGGTGCGGTCAACGTCGTCACCGCCGAGCCCGGCGCGGTCCCCGAGGCGCTTCGCTTCGCGGGCATGTACTCGAATCCGCCCGTGCGGCTGGGGAAGGCCGGGCTCCACGACCTCCTCCTCCACTGGATCGACCGCCTCGAGCCAGGTCGGTCGGCCATGCTCGTGGTGCAGCGCCACCTCGGCGCCGACTCCCTCGCGGCCTGGCTCACCGGTCTCGGCCATCGCGTCGATCGGATCCGATCTCGGGGTGGCTACCGCATCCTCGAGGTGCATGCCCCCGCCGGGACCACGCATGATGGCAGTCGTGCTCGATAACCCCGGCCCGCTCGGGTTCATCACGGTCAACGTGGATCCGGTGCTGCATCTCGGCCCGGTGCCGATCCACTGGTACGGGATCATGTACGCGATCGCGTTCCTGGCCGCGTACCAGTTCGGGGTCCTGCCCTACGCGACGCGACGCGGGATTCCGAAGTCCGTCGCCGAGAGGATCACGGTCTGGACGATCGTCTTCGGTCTGCTCGGCGGCCGCCTGTACTACGTCGTCCAGCAGCCGAACCTCTGGCAGAACTATGTCCTCCACCCGATCAACATCATCGCGTTCTGGCAGGGTGGGATGGCCTTCTTCGGCGCGATCGCCGTCGGGTTCATCACGCTCGCCATCTGCGCATGGCGGTACGGCTACAACCCGTGGATCGCTCTCGACGGTGGGGTGCTGTTCGCTGTGGTGGGTCAGCCGATCGGACGCATCGGAAACATCATCAACGGCGACATCCTCGGTGCTCCGAGCACTCTGCCGTGGGCGACCGCGTATGCGAACAAGAACGCGATCCTGCAGGCTGGGTTCAGTCTCTGCACGCCGTCGCAGTGCATCGCGTACCAACCTGCCGCGGCATACGAGGCCATCGGCACGATCATCATCGGCGTGATTCTGTATCTGCTCCTCCGCCGCAATCCGCGGGCGGGCGTGCTCGCCATCGTGTACGTCGGGCTCTACGCGATCAGCCAGTTGATCCTCTTCGAGTTTCGGGCAAGCGAACCGCCCGGTCCGCTCGGGTTGCGCGAAGCACAGTGGACGTCGATCGTGGTACTCGTCGTCGCCGTGCCCGGGCTGTACTACCTCTGGAGGCGGACTCGATCGCGCTTCGAGGCGAGAAAGCCCGACGAGACGCCGATCCCCAAGGAGCCTGCTGCAGTTCGGTGATCGGCGACAACCTGGCCGTCACCATCGTCGGCATCGTCGGCACCGTCCTCACGGTTCTGATCGTCGCGCGCATCGCCGTGTCCTGGATCGGGCTCAGTCCGTGGCATCCCGTCGTGCGCTGGTTGCGCATCATCGTCGACCCGATTCTCAAGCCATTCCGTCGCATTCTTCCGAGTTTCGGCGGCATCGACTTCTCCCCGATTCTGGCGATCGTCGTCATCTACTTCGCCGTGCAGATCCTGCAGGCGCTGCTTTCGGGTGTGAATGTCGACCCGACGTTCACCGCGGTCGCGCTGATCGAGCAGTTGGTGGTTGACATCGCCATCGCGATCGCGGTCCTCGTGCTCATCCGGCTGCTCCTGAGCCTGTTTCACGCGGACCCCTGGCATCCCCTGGTCCAGATGGTGCGCACCATGACCAACCCGCTGGTCGCCCCGTTCGGAGGCCTGCGCCGAGGACACGGTGCCGCGGGCTTCGACTACCCGGCGGTCGCCGCGCTGGTGCTCTACGTCGTGCTGATCTTCGTGATCAGGATCCTGTTCGGCTTCCTGCTCAACGCGGTCTGATCCCGCGGGTCAGCGACGCGCGCCCGCGCGTTCCCGTTCCGGAGCGCGCACCCGGCGCATCTCCACGCGATACGAGTTCTCACCGACGAGCAGCTCCACCGCACGCTCCAGCGACGGCCCCGGATCAACGGAGAAATCAACGGCGAGCGAGATCTCGTCAACGCTTGTGCCCGAGTCGACATGGAGGACGACCGGGCAGTCGCCACGATGGTCCTCGAGCGCGCGACGAAGCGCGCCGAGCGTCGCCATCTGGGCCGCACCGACGCTCACATGGACGGTGCTGTCACGTCGCCACGCGGCGAGGCGTGGGTCGTCGTAGGCATATACAGCCTCGGCGAGGATCTGCGGTGGCTCGATGTCGACGCGGTCGTCATCCTCGGCAAGCGGCGCGGCCACGGTGCCGTTGGCGCTGCGCCCGGCCTCGACCTTGCCGCGCACCACAATCACCGCGTCGGGGCGCAGCGCGCCGGCGCACTCCTCGAAGACTCGCGCGAACACGACCACCTCGATGCTCCCGGTCAGATCCTCGATCTGCAGTGCCGCCATCCGCTGGCCGGTGGTGCTGCGTCGCGGGATGAAGGTGCGCATGTCACGGATCGCACCGCCCACCTGCACCATCAGCCCGTCGAGGTGCGCGCCCAGCTCGTTGATGGTGGTGTCGACTCGCTGCTGCAGTTCGCCGGCGATCCGGCGCAGCGGGTGGTCGCTCAGGTACATCCCGAGAAACTCGCGCTCCCAGCTGAGCCGTTCGTCCGCGGCGATGGCGAACGGCCCGTTCGCATCGCGACTGTCGAGGTCGTCCGGCATCGGTGCCACGGGCTCAATGAGCACGACCGTGTCGCCGAAGAGCGACGTCTGCCCCGACTCGCGCTCGCGGCGGATCGCGTTCGCCCTGTCGATGGCACGATCGAGCACCGCGAGCATCGCGCCCCGTTCCCCGAGCGAATCGCACGCGCCGCTGCGGATCAGGGCCTCGACAACGCGCCGGTTGAGGTCGCGGCTCGCGACACGCAGGCACAGATCGAAGAGCGACACGAACGGGCCGGAGGCGGTGCGGTCCGCAACGATCTCGTCGGCCACGCGCCCACCGACGTTCTTGATGTGGCGCAGGCCGTAGAAGATCTCGCCCTGCTCCTCCGCACCGAGGCTGAATGCCGCCGCGCTCCGGTTCACGTCCGGCGGCCGGACTACCAATCCTCGCGCGTGCGCATCGAGGATCGACTGCTTCAGCTTGTCGAAGTTGTCGGCGCGGCTGTTCAGGAGCGCGCACATGTACTCGCGTGGATGGTTCGCCTTGAGATACGCCGTCTGATACGCGATCAGGCCGTACGAGATGCTGTGCGCGCCGTTGAACCCGTAGCCGGCGAAGAGTGCGATGAGCTCGAAGAGTTGCAGCGCCTTGTCCGGGTCGACGCCCCGCGCCGCGGCGCCGCTCAGGAACTGCTCGCGCTGCTTGGACATCTTCGCCTTGTCCTTCTTGCCCATCGCGGCGCGGAGGATGTCCGCCTCGCCGAGCGTGAACCCGGCAACGGCCGAGGCGATCTTCATCACCTGGTCCTGGTACAGGATCGTCCCGTACGTCTCCTTGAGGATCGGCTCGAGCTCGGGGAGCAGGTACGTGACCGGCTCCTCGCCTCGCTTACGTCGCATCCAGCTCGCTGTGGCACCACCTTCGATCGGACCCGGTCGGTTGAGCGCCACCGCCGCGCCCATGTCCTCGAGGTTCTTCGGCTGCATGTCGATGAGAATTCGTTTGGCGAAGGTCGCCTCGAGCTGGAAGATGCCGTGGGTGTCGGCCTTGCCGAGCAGCTCGTAGGTCTTGGCGTCGTCGAGCGAGAGCCGGTCGATGTCGAGGTCGATGTGCCGGTGCGTGCGCACCAGCTCGACCGCATCCGCGATGACGGTGAGGTTCGACAGCCCGAGGAAGTCGATCTTCAACAGACCGATCTGCGACACGCCGTTCATGTCGTACTGCGTCACCGCGGTGCCGTCACCTGCCGTCGAGCGCTGCAGCGGCACGATGTTGACGAGCGGCTCGGAGCCGATCACGACGCCCGCGGCGTGTGTCGATGCGTTGCGGCAGATGCCTTCGAGACGGCGGGCGTTGTCGATGATGTGGCGCGCCCAGTCCTCGTGCTCATACAGCTCCCGGAGCTCACGGCTCTCGGAGAGCGCGCGCTCCAGCGTGATGCTCACCACCTGGGGCACCAGCTTCGCAAGCCTGTCGACATCCGGCAGGGGCACGTTGAGCACGCGTCCGACGTCACGGATCGCCGCCCGCGCCGCCATGGTGCCGAACGTGATGATCTGCGCGACGCGGTCGCGTCCGTACTTCTCCTGCACATACGTGAGCACCCGGTCGCGGCCCCGGTCGTCGAAGTCGATGTCGATGTCCGGCATCTGCACGCGCTCTCGGTTGAGGAAGCGCTCGAAGATGAGCCCGTACCGGAGCGGCTCGATATCGGTGATGTGCAGCACGTAGCTCACCACTGAGCCGGCGGCGCTTCCGCGCCCCGGGCCGACGCGCACGCCGTCGCAACGCGCGGCCCTGATGAGATCCCAGACGATGAGGAAGTACGCCGAGAACCCGGCCCCGCGGATGACGTCGAGCTCCATCTCCAGTCGCTCGCGCACCTCGTCGGTCACCGCATCCGCGTAGCGCTCACGCACACCCGCCTCGCAGAGCTCGCGAAGGTACGAGTCGGCGTCGAGACCCTCGGGGATCGGCGAGTACGTCGGCAGGAGGTTGCGTCCCAACGGGATCTCGACGTGACAGCGCGCGGCGATCGCGACCGTGTTGGACACCGCCTCCCCGTAGGCGGCGAATCGCTCGCGCATCTGCGCGGTGCTCGCCACGTAGTACTCGGGCCCGGAGAACCGGAACCGCTTCTCCTCCTCACGCCGCGCACCGGTCTGGAGGCACAGCAGGATGTCGTGCGCCTCCGCGTCCTCAGGCTTGATGTAGTGGGAGTCATTGGTCGCCACGAGCGGCAGCCCGGTCCGCCGAGCGATCTCCACGAGTCCGGTGCGGACCGCGTCCTCGTCGGGGATGCCGTGGTCCTGCAACTCGAGAAAGTAGTTGTCCGGTCCGAAGATCTCGGCGTGCTGGCGCGCGACGGACTCCGCCGCATCGAGATCGCCGCGCAGGATCGCCTGTGGCAGCTCACCGCCAAGGCACGCGGAGAGACAGATCAAGCCCTCGGCATGCTCCGCAAGCAATTCCTTGTCGATGCGCGGCTTGTAGTAGTAGCCCTCGAGGTGCGCCGCGCTCACCAGCTTGATGAGGTTGCGGTACCCGGTGTCGTTACGCGCCAGCAGGATCAGGTGGTTCGGGTCGCGGTCGGCACGTCCCTCGCGATCGGTGCGCGACCGCGGCGCCATGTACATCTCGCATCCGAGGATCGGGTTGATCTTCGCGGCGCGCGCCGCCGAGAAGAACTCCACCGCTCCGTAGAGCACGCCGTGGTCCGTGATCGCGATTGCGGTCTGGCCCATGGACTTCGCCGTGTCGATGAGTTCGGGGATGCGCGACGCGCCGTCCAGCAGCGAGTACTCGCTGTGCGTATGGAGGTGCACGAAGCCGCCGCTCTCGATCTCCTCGCCGGTCGCGGATGGACCCTGCACTCTGCCTCCTGGCTGCGGTCGACTGACGGCGAACAGACGTACGCTACCACTCCACGGCGACCCACCGCGGCGTCTCTTGAGGGTAGCGCTCAGGCGGTGCCCGGCTCCTTCCCCGGCGCCCCGCCGGAGCGGACCAGCGTGACGACGCTCTCCACGTGATAGGTCTGCGGAAACATGTCGACGATGTCGATCGCGTCGATCCGGTAGGGTCCCGCCGCGACCAGGACGTGCAGGTCGCGGGCGAGGGTCGCCGGATCGCACGAGACGTACACGACGCGCTCCGGTCCGGCCATTGCCAGCCACCCGGTCACGCGCCCCGAACATCCGGCTCGCGGCGGGTCGAGGATCACACGATCCGCCATGTCGCCGGCGGCCGCGGCCGGCAACGCATCCTCGACCGGCGCGAGCACGTAGTGCACACGATCATCGACATCGTTGACGCGTGCATTGAGAACGCCGAGCTGCGCAGCGCCACGGTTGCTCTCGATGCAGACGACCTCGCGCGCATCGACGGCCAGATGACACGCCAGCACCCCGATGCCCGCGTAGGCGTCGACGACGCGCAGCCCCGCATGACCACCGAGCGCGTCGATGACGCACTGGTACAGCACGTCCATCTGCGCCCAGTTGACCTGGATGAACGCATCCGCCGTGACGCGGTACGTGAGTCCACGCCATCGCAGCGTTGTCGAGGTGGTGCTGACGCGCCCCCCGTCGGGGAGGTCGAGCCCCTCGTCGAGCGCACCGGGATCAAGACCCCGCGGTGGCTTGGGGCGCACCAGCAGTTCCTGACCGTCCTCGCCGGCGGTCAGATGGATCGTCCCCAGCTCCTTGTTCCCGTGCGCGGCGATGAGCGCGCGCAACGCGGGCAGTGCGGTGGTGATCCGCGGGTGATGGATCAGGCAGTCGTCGACGGCGATCGGGCGCCAGCTTCGTGCGCGGTTGAACCCGAGCGCCGGCGGCTGCTCCGCGCTCCCCGGGATGACGTGAAACTCACCGCGGAGCCGGTACCGCCATGCGTCACCGGCGCCGTGGACGCGCGGCTCCGGATGTTCGATGCGCTGGCGGTGCAACGCGTCGAGCACGATGTCTCGCTTCAACGTGACCTGGTGCTCGTACTCGATGTGCTGCAGCTGGCAGCCACCGCATGCCGGTACGTAGGGGCACGGCGGTGCCATGCGATGCGGCGACGCCTCGATGACTCGAACCACCTCGGCGAAGCTCGTCGCGCCCTTCTTGTACCGGACCGAAACCTCGACCTCCTCGCCTGGGATACCACCCTCGACGAGCATGGTCGCGCCCTGTTCGTCATGGGCCAGGCACAGTCCACCGTGAACCATGCGCCCGAGGCGCACGCGGCTACTGCTCCGAGAGCCGTTCGCGCAGGAGGCGGTTGACGAGCGGCATGTCGGCCTTGCCACCGGTGGCTTCCTTCACGGACCGCATCAACTGGCCGAGCGCCTGCTGCTTGCCGGCGCGGAAATCGGCTGCGGCGGCGGGGTTCTCGGCGATCG
The DNA here is from genome assembly GCA_049582105.1 of Candidatus Dormiibacterota bacterium. Lineage (GTDB taxonomy): Bacteria > Chloroflexota > Dormibacteria > Aeolococcales > Aeolococcaceae > Palsa-851. Next base: position 20,289 of record JBAUTG010000098.1, read on the forward strand.
CCTTGTCGACCAGCGCGGTCAGCTGCTCGGTGTCGCTCACCTGGGCGAGCTCACGTTCACGCACAAGAGCCTCGGGGTCACCGCCGGCGACGTACAGCTCCACGAGCAGGTCCTTCGCGGTGGGGCCGTTGATGGTGCCGGTGTCGACCAGACGGAGCAGCTTCGCGAGGCCCTCGATGCCGAGACCGCTCTGTTGCAGCGGCAGCCGGTGCTCGTTGGCGAGCGCGGCGACGTCGCCGGTCTGCCAGTTCGCGGCAAGCTTGGCAGGAACGCCGGCACCCACCAACGCCTCATACGTGTCGGCGGCCTCGCGAGTATCGGTGAGCACCGCCGAGTCATAGGCGGTGAGCGCGTACTGCGACTGGAAGCGCGCGGCGCGTGCCTCGGGGAGCTCCGGCAGCGAGGCGCGCACGCGTTCCACGAACGCGCTGTCGAGGCGCAGCGGCGGCAGGTCGGGCTCAGGGAAATACCGGTAGTCGTGCGCCTGCTCCTTGCTCCGCTGCGAGATCGTGCGGCCGTGGGTCTCCACCCACCCGCGTGTCTCCTGCACGAGCGTGCCTCCCGCGTCGAGCACCGCCGTCTGACGTTCGATCTCCGACTCGAGCGCACGCTGCACGGCGCGGAAGGAGTTCATGTTCTTGACCTCGACCTTGACGCCGAGCTCGGTCTCGCCTCGACGACGGAGCGAGACGTTGGCGTCGCAGCGGAATGATCCCTGCTCGAGGTTGCCGTCGTTGACGCCGATGTAGGTGAGGATCTGACGCAGCCGGACCAGATACTCACGCGCGGCCTCGGGCGTGCGGAGGTCCGGTTCGCCGACGATCTCCATGAGCGGGACGCCGCATCGGTTGAGGTCGACGAGCGACGACATCGCGCTCTGGAGCACGTCGCCCGCGTGTTGCATCGTGCCCGTGTCCTCCTCGAGGTGAACACGCGTGATGCCGCACCGAACGGTCTCACCGTTGACCGGGAACTCGAGATGGCCGTTGACTGAAAGCGGCAGGTCGTACTGCGAGATCTGGTACCCCTTGGGGAGGTCCGGGTAGAAGTAGTTCTTGCGGTCGAACTTCGTGAAATCGGGGATGTCGCAATGGAGGGCCAGCGCGGTCCGAACCGTGAAGTCCACCGCCTGCTGGTTGATGGTCGGCAGCACGCCGGGGAGACCGAGACACACGGGGCACGTGTTCGCATTCGGCTCGGCGCCGAGGTAATCGGCGGGGCAGCCGCAGAACATCTTGCTGCGCGTCAGCAGCTGCGCATGGACCTCGAGCCCGATCACCACCTCGTAGTCGCTCATGCGGCCTCGGTGGCGTACGGCGAGCGCGAGGTGTGCCAGTCGGTTGCCTGTTCGTAGGCATGCGCCACACGGAAGACGCGTGAGTCCGCAAAGCGTGGTGCGATGACCTGCAATCCCACCGGGAGGCCGTCGACGAAGCCGCACGGCACGGAGATCCCCGGCACACCCGCGAGGTTCGCGGGCAGCGTGACGACGTCGCACATGTACATGGAGAGTGGGTCGTCGCGCGACCCCATGGGGAAGGCGACGCTCGGCGATGTCGGGCAGACGATCGCATCCACCTCGGTGAAGACCGAGTCGAACTCCTGCCCGACGAGGGTGCGCACCTTCTGCGCCTGCCGGTAATACGCGTCGTAGTACCCGCTGGAGAGCGCGTACGTGCCGAGCATGACGCGCCGCTTGACCTCCGCCCCGAATCCGGCGCCGCGGGTCTGCAGGTACATGTCGGTGACGGAGGGGCGCTCGACACGCTGGCCGAAGCGCACGCCGTCGTAGCGAGCCAGGTTCGACGAGCACTCCGCCGGAGCGATGACGTAGTAGACGCTCAGCGCCACGTCGGTGCTCGGCAGCGAGACCTCCTGCAGCGTCGCGCCCTGCGCTTCGAGAATCTTGAACGCCGCCTCCACCGCAGCGCGGACGCCGGGTTCGGTGCCCTCGCCGAGGTACTCACGGGGGATACCGAGACGCATCCCGGCAACACCCTGACGCAACGACTGCATCGGATCGTCCACAGCGCGAGGGTCGCTGGTGCTGTCCCGAGGGTCGTGGCCCGCAATCGCCGCATACACGATCGCGCAATCCTCGACGGTGCGCGTGAAGGGCCCGATCTGGTCGAGGGACGAGGCGAAGGCGATGAGACCGAAGCGCGAAACCCGCCCGTAGGTCGGCTTGTAGCCGACGATGCCGGTGAGCGCGGCGGGCTGCCGGATGGAGCCACCCGTGTCACTGCCGAGCGAGTACGGCACCGTTCCGGCGGCAACCGTGGCGGCGCTCCCGCCGCTGCTGCCACCGGGCACGCGCTCGACATCCCACGGGTTGCCGACCGGCCCGAACGCGGAGTTCTCCGTCGAAGACCCCATGGCGAACTCGTCGCAGTTGGTCTTGCCGACACACACCGCGCCGGCGTCGAAGAGTCGTTGCACGGCGGTGCCGGTGTACGGCGGCCTGAAGCCCTTCAGGATCTTCGAAGCCGCGGTGGTCTCGACTCCGTCGACGCACAGCACGTCCTTGAGCGCCATGGGAATGCCGCAGAGCGGCGATGCGGTCGCCGGCGACTGCTCGAGCGTTGTCGCAGCAGCGTCGGCCTGCTGTATCGCGAGCTCGCGCGTGACGCTGAGATACGCGTTCAGGTCCTTGTCGGTGCGGTCAATGTGCGCAAGCGCGGCATCGAGCAGCGCTCGCGGGGTGGTGCTCCCATCGCGCAGTGCTGCCGCAAGCTCGGTGATCGTGCTAGCTGTCGGATTCACCGGCCTGGATGGCTCCGACGATGAAGTGGCTGCCGTCCGAGGCAGGAGCGTTGCGCAGCGCGGCCACGGTGCCGAGCGTGGGATACGGCTCGTCGGCGCGCATCACGTTGACGAGGTCACCGACCTGCGCAGTCTCCGCGAGCATCGATGTGTCCACCTGCTGCAGGCGCGCGATGTGCGCGAGGATCTTCTCGAGCTCGCCGAGCAGGCGGCTCTTCTCCTCATCGGTGAGGCCGAGCCTCGCAAGCATCGCAACGTGATCGACGTCGTCGCTGGAAAGCGTCATGGAGCGGCTATTATCCCGGCCTCCCGGCTCACGCGATCGGGAGCCAGGTCAGCACGGTCTGCTCGGTGGGTGCGAAACCGGCCGCCTGGTACGCGGCGAGCGCCGCCGGGTTGTCGCCGCGAGTCCACACGCACGCGAACGTGACCTCGCGCTCGCGAAGCACATCCATGGCCTCCGCCATGAGCCGATGGGCGACGCCCTGGCCCCGTCCCTCGGGACGGACGTAGAGCTCCGCGACCTCGGCCTCGAGACCGGTGCCGGGATCGAAGAGGACGATCCAGCAGAGCCCGACCGGACGCCCGCCGGCCGCACGCGCGACGAGAATGTGGTTGTCGCCTCTGAAATGGGGCGACGGCCGGAGGCGCTCGGTCAGCTGCTCCGGCGACTCGGCCGGATGGTCGAAATGCTGCTGCTCACCAAGGGCGAGGTCGACGAGCATCGCGCGGACCTCGTCGTCCTCGTGCTCCTCGAGAATTTCGATCCGAAGGTCATCGAGGTCTCCCATGAACCGCCATTGTGGCGGCTCAGAGCCCGACGGCCCCGCTCGCCACCGGGGGGTTGGGCGCTCCGGTCGACGTGCCGCCCGCGCCGGCGGACGAGCCCCCGGAACCGCTCACAACACCGCCGCTGTTCCCGGAACCACCGCCCGAGCAGGCGATCTGAGGTTCCGGAGCGCCGGGTTGGACTGCCGGCGGCGGCGAACCGTTGCACGGGAGCGACGGCGGCACGCTCACTGGCGACGGCACGGGGATGCTCATCGCCGGCTTCGTATTGCCACCGCGAAGCGTCCAGTCGCTGCCATCCCAGGTCCATGTCTGGTCGTAGAGCCCGCTTGCGCGGCTCGTGGTGCCGATGCCGCCGAACAGCAGCACCTGGCTTGACTGCGCGTCATACACCGCGGTCGTGGCCTGCAGCGTCGTGGGAGTCGTGGCGGGGTGTTTCCGCGTCCAGACGCCCGTCCACACCCAGGTCTGCCCGTCCGCCGTCAGGTACACGTCGCTGTGCGTCGCGGTGTCGCCGACGAGCATCCCTTCGGACATGACCGGACCGTTCTCGTACCGCTTGGACTGCTTCCACGTGGTGCCGTCCCAGTAGCTGACGGTCCCGGAGCAACACGCGTTGGTATCGATCGGCACGGGCGTCCCACCCTTGCAGGTCGGGCACTGCACCGGCGTCGCCGGCATGAGCCCCTCCCCGCTGAAGGCGGCGAGGCGACCGGTCACCGCGTCGACGATCACGGACGATCCGATGAAGCCCGAGGGCGCGGCCGACTTCACCGTCATCGCCGTCCAGGCGTGGCCGTCCCAGGCGTAGCTCTTCCTGACGATCGGGAACACAGGGCATCCCGGCGCCGTCGCGCCGTTGGTGACCGTTGTCTGCATGGGGCAGGCGATGGCGGGTTGCACTGCGGGCAGGTCCGGCTCGATCCAGGGCTGGCTCGCGAGGAGCAGGGCCCGGCCGGAGACGGGATCGGTCACGAGGTTCCAACCACCAAAGCCGACTTCCGGTGTCGAGCCACTCGCCTTGCTCCAGTTGGTGCCGTTCCACACCCAGGTGGCCGCGTTCGGTGAGTCGGTGTACACGCAGCCTGTCGAGATCGGCGGCGTGCTGACGTTGCCGTCCGCGGGTGCAGCCGCCGGCTTGGCATCGGACGGCGGAATCCACTTCGTTCCCGAGCCACCTGACCCGGAGGCCGAGCCAGAGCCGGTCGAGCCCGAGGACGAGCACGAGCTGCCGGAGAGCGGACCGCCGGAGAGGCGGTTGCCGCCGACCAGCAGCACGTCGTGACCGACGGGGTCGTAGGTCATGTGGGCGCCGGAAAGCGCTGGCGGCGAACTCGCCGGGTGCTGCTGAGTCCAGGCGCTGCCGTCCCATGTCCACGTGTCCCCGAGGCTGCCGGACTTGCCCTGACCTCCGAACAGGACAACCGTCCCGTCCGCGCTGTCGTACGCGATGGCGGCATCGGTGCGCGCCGGAGGCTGCCCGGCGGCCGGCGCGGAGCCGGGGCCGGCAACTGCGCGGATGCCCAGGTAGGCGCCGAGGCCGGCGCCGATGACCGCAATCACGCCGATGCCGACGATGGCCTTGGGCCAGCGGCGAGTGGCTTGCGGAGTCGGCAGCGGTGCTTCAGCGCTCACAGTATTGAGACGCATCCTCGCCCCGAAGGTTCCCGAAATGGGCGTCATCACTAGACTCGTGTCATCGATGACTGACGTCACCGCCCAGGCCAGGAACCCCGAACGGCTCGAGCTCGAGCAGCTCACGGCCCTCCAACCGGGGCTCGCCCGGCTCATGCCCGAGATCGGCGCGCGCTTCTGGAAGGCGTTCTACGCGGCTCGGGCCACCAACTGGCCGCTTGCCACCTGGCAGCTCCGCGAGATGCTCAAGCTGCTGCGCCTCTGCGAGGTCACCCGCCCGAAGTACACCGACGACATCGAGGAGTGGATCCACGACGATCTCGATCCGCTCATGGCCGCGCTCGTCGCCCACGACTTTCCGGCATTCGAGAGCCGGTACCACGAGTCGGTCGACGCGGCGAACGAGCTCCACCGGCGCTGGCAGAAGGAGTGGATCGTCTGGAAGCTGCCGGACAGCCCGCCGCCGGACCTCGACCTCACCCCCAGAGGCTGACACCGACGTCGGGGCACGACCGCATGATGGCCCTGCTCATCGAGCACGGCATCACGTCGCCCGCGGTGCTCAACGCGATGGCGCAGGTGCCTCGGGAGGAGTTCGTGCTCGAAGAAGACCGGCGCCATGCGTACGCCGATCGAGCGCTGCCCATCGACGCTCCCGGACAGACGATCAGCCAGCCGCTGATGGTCGCCGTGGTCGTGGAGGCACTCGAGTTGCGTGCCGGAGACCGGGCTCTCGACGTCGGCACCGGGTCGGGCTACCAGGCGGCGGTCATGGCGGCCTGCGGCGCGCACGTGGTCAGCATCGAGCGGATCGAGTCGCTCGCGCAGTCCGCGGCCGAACGCCTTCGGAGGCTCGGCTACGACGTCGAGGTCATCGCCGGCGACGGCACGCTCGGGGTCCCGGAGCGAGCCCCGTTCGACGCGATCGCGGTCGGGGCGGCAGCCCCCCGGCTGCCGGTGGCACTCGCCCGCCAGCTCGCGGAGGGCGGACGGCTCGTGCTGCCGATCTCGGACGGACCCGACGCCGAGGAGTTGACGCGGCTTCGCCTCGTGGGCGGGCGGTGGGAGACGGAGTCGCTCGGCCCGTGCCGGTTCGTCCCGCTCATCGGCGTGGACGGCTACGCGGAGCCTGAGCCCCCGGCCTGAGCGGGCACGCGGAACATCCGCACCCGAGAAGCCCCGGCCGATCGCTCGACCGCGAAGGTCGAGGCGTCGCCGAACGTCGAGGCGAGCACCAGAGCGACGTCCTCCGCGCTCGGGGGCCGGGCCAGGTCCGGCCGGGAGATGGTCACCGCGTACTGGTCGACGCCGTCGGGGCGGTTCGGATACCTCGACCGCGTGACGCTCACGCGAAGCCCGAGCTCGCGGAGGTCGACCTGATGCCGCCCCGGCTCGCGGAGCGCATCCGGATGGAGAAAGTCCTCATCGGCACGCTGCCGCAGGTCGAGCAGGCGCGCCTCGATCGGCCGGGAGTCATCCATCGCCCCTACGTTTAGCATGTCCGTCGCGCGAGGTATTCGATAGGGAGCGTTTCACACGACGCGCATCGAACCCTGAGATATCAGTCCCGGAGGACACCCTAATGGCAAAGACAGTCGGCATCGATCTCGGCACCACCAACAGCGTGGTCGCGGTGATGGAGGGCGGCGAGCCCGTCGTCATCGCCAACGCCGAGGGCGGCCGCACCACACCCTCAGTCGTCGCCTTCACCCGCACCGGTGAGCGCCTCGTCGGGCAGCTGGCCCGCCGCCAGGCAGCCGTCAACCCCGAGAACACCGTGTACTCGATCAAGCGCTTCATGGGCCGCCAGGTCGGTGAGGTCGGCACCGAGGCGAAACAGGTGCCCTACAAGGTCGTTTCCGGCAAGGACGGCCGCGTGGAGGTCGAGGTCAGCGGCGAGAACTTCACGCCCGAGCAGATCTCGGCGATGATCCTTCAGAAGCTCAAGACCGACGCCGAGACGTACCTCGGCGAGAAGGTCGCTGACGCGGTCATCACCGTTCCCGCGTACTTCAACGACGCTCAGCGCCAGGCGACCAAGAACGCCGGGCAGATCGCCGGGCTCAACGTCCTTCGCATCATCAACGAGCCCACCGCGGCCGCGCTCGCGTACGGGCTCGAGAAGAAGGAGAACGAGAAGATCCTCGTGTTCGACCTCGGTGGCGGGACGTTCGACGTCTCGATTCTCGAGGTGGGAGAAGGCGTCTTCGAGGTGAAGTCGACCAACGGCGACACCCACCTCGGCGGTGACGACTACGACCGCCGGATCGTCGACTGGCTCGCCGATGAGTTCAAGAAGGACCAGGGCATTGACCTGCGCGCCGATCGCCAGGCACTGCAGCGGCTGACCGAAGCTGCTGAGAAGGCGAAGATCGAGCTGTCGCAGCGTCCGGAGACCGAGGTGAACCTCCCGTTCATCACGGCCGACGCATCCGGGCCGAAGCACCTCGCGATCACGCTGTCCCGCAGCAAGTTCGAGCAGCTCACCGACGACCTGACGGCTCGCTGCCGCGGTCCGTTCGAGGCGGCGCTCAAGGATGCGGGCATGACCGCGCACGAGCTCGACGAGGTGATCCTCGTCGGCGGCTCCACACGCATGCCGGTGATCCAGGAGCTCGTGAAGAGCTTCACCGACAAGGACCCGCACCGCGGTGTCAACCCGGACGAGGTGGTCGCGATCGGTGCCGCCATCCAGGCCGGCGTGCTCAAGGGCGAGGTCAAGGACGTGCTGCTCCTCGACGTCACGCCGCTGTCGCTCGGTCTCATGACCGAGGGCGAGGTGAACACGAAGCTCATCGAGCGCAACACCACCATTCCGACTGCGAAGACACAGGTCTTCTCGACCGCGTCGGACAGCCAGCCGTCGGTGGAGATCGTCGTGCTCCAGGGCGAACGCCCGATGGCACGCGACAACCGCATCCTCGGCACCTTCACGCTCGACGGGATCCCGCCCGCGCCACGCGGCATGCCGCAGATCGAGGTCGGCTTCGACATCGATGCGAACGGCATCCTCAACGTCACCGCCAAGGATCGCGGCACCGGCAAGGAGAACAAGGTGACCATCACCGGTTCGACAACGCTCCAGAAGGACGAGGTCGAGCGCATGGTGAAGGAAGCCGAGGTGCACGCCGACGAGGACCGCAAGCGCGCCGAGAGCGTTGAGACCAGGAACCGGGCCGATCAGCTCGCCTACCAGGCGGAGAAGGCGCTCGCCGACGCGGGCGACAAGATCCCCGCGGAGCTGCGCACGGACATCGAGACCAAGGTCAAGGCAGTTCGTGACGCAATTGCCAGTAACGACTCAGACGCCATCAAGAAGGCGCATGACGACCTGGCCGCGTCGATCCAGAAGATCGGCGAAGCCGTGTACGCGCACACCCAGCAGGCGCAGGCCGGTGCCGGCGGACCGCACGAGGGCAACGGCGACGGCGGCGCCCCGAATGCGGGCGCAGGCGAAGGTGCCGGCTCGGACGACGTCGTCGACGCCGAGTTCAAAGAGGTCTGACTTCCCGACGATGATGCGACGCGGGGCGCCAGGCGCCCCGCGCGCATCGTTCCGGGTTCTGCGCGCGGCGCCCTCGCTCAGCTCGAGCAGATGGGCTTCGACCGCGTGATCTTCTGCGCGATCGACCGGTCAGCGCCCTCGTTCGGCATCAGCAGCCAGCCGGCGATGTAGAGGGCGATCCCGGCTCCGCCGAAGATCGTCAGCACTGCGATGCCGATCCTCAGGACCGTCACGTCGATGCCGAGGTACTCGGCGAGACCGGCTGCGACGCCGGCGATCATCCGGTCCTTCAACGGGCGATAGAGCGAGCGGGGTTCGGTGGGGTTTCCGTCGGTCGGGGTCGAGGGTGGTGTGTCCATGACCTCACCGTAATGCCGCTCGAGCAGCGGAACAATCCGGGATGACCCGGATTCGACCCTGAGTGGCGCGTGCCGGGGTCGGGGTTCTCCCCAATGGCGCGACGCGCAGTCGGACGCCATCATGGAAAACGTGAACGCGGAGCATCACTGGCTCAAGGGACGCGGGTCCTGGCAGCGTGACCTGGATCATCGCCTTCTCGGCGGCGTGGCCTCCGGGATCTCCGCGCGGACTGGGGTCGATGTCCAGTACGTGCGACTGGCATTCATCATCGCCGCGCTGTTCAGCGGATTCGGCGTGGCCGCCTATGTGCTTGCGTGGATGCTGCTCCCAGCTGCGAACGAGCCAATCACGATCGCAAGTCGAGCGATGAATGACAAGCAGGGCCTCGCCGTCGCGTCCGGCCTTGCCTCGTTGCTCATCGCGGTGCTGGTCGTCGTGTCGTTTGCGGGTGCCGGTTGGTTCGGAACCCTCGCGTGGCCGCTGGTGATCACGGTCGTGGGCCTGGTGCTCCTGGTCAGGAATGCACCGCCTGACGAGAAAGCCACCCTTCGCGGACTCGTCGACCCGCTGCTCGGTTTCACCGGCGACATGAGCCGCTCCCGGACGGCCGTGCGAGTGTCGGTCGCCGTCGTGCTCCTTGCCGGCGGCCTCGCACTGCTCCTCCTCGGGCACGCGAGAACATCGCTGCTCCTCCCGCTCGCCGGTGTTGCGCTCGTCATCGCCGCAATCGCGTTCGTCTTCGGCCCGTGGTGGCTGCGCATCACCCGTGACCTCGTGACAGAGCGTCAGGCCCGCGACCGCGCTGAGGAACGCGCCGACATGGCGGCTCGCGTCCACGACTCCGTCCTCCAGACCCTCGCGCTCATCCAGCGCCATGTCGACGACCCGCAACAGGTCATCCAGCTGGCTCGCGCGCAGGAGCGCGAGCTGCGGTCCTGGCTGTTCGACGGCCGGCCGCCCGGCTCGCTCGGCGACGAGTCAACGACGCTCGCGGCCGGGATCCGGCTCATCCAGACCGATGTCGAGGCGCAGCACCATGTCAGCGTCGAGACAGTCATCGTCGGTGACTGCGCGCTCGACGACGACCTCGTCGCGCTGCTCGGCGCAGCTCGCGAGGCGACCGTCAACGCCGCCAAATGGTCCGGTGTCCCGGTCATCTCGATTTTCTGTGAGATCGAGCCGGCCGGCGTCACCCTGTTCGTGCGGGACCGAGGACGCGGCTTCGACGCAGGCGCGGTTCCGCCGGACCGCAAGGGTCTCTCCGAATCGATTCGCGGTCGGATCGCTCGCCACGGGGGGACCGCGAACGTTCGCAGCGCCCCGGGTGCGGGCACCGAGGTCAGCTTGACGATGCCGCGCTCCGCCGGCGTCGGCCAGCCGGCACCCGCATGACCGGCCCAGGAGGAACGCACCGGCCTCGAGTCGTCGTCGTTGATGACCATGGTGTGTTCCGATCGGGGGTGCGATCCGAGATCGGCGACTCCGTGGAGGTGATCGGCGAGGCCGATGACGTCGACCCGGCCGTCGCGCTCATCGCCGATCTGGTGCCCGATGTGGTGCTGCTCGACGTGCATCTGCCGGGCGGCGGCGGACAGGCGGTCGTCGCGGCACTCCGTGCAACACATCCGGAGGTGCGCTTCCTCGCACTGTCCGCGTCGGACGCGCCGGAGGACGTCATCGCGATCATCCGAGCGGGCGCCCGCGGCTACGTGACGAAGACGATCTCCGGTCCGGACCTCGTCGACGCCGTGCTCCGTGTCGCGGACGGCGAAGCGGTGTTCTCTCCACGTCTCGCGGGATTCGTGCTCGACGCGTTCGCCGCCCTCGGCCCCGTCGACGACGCTCCATCCTTCGACCCGGAGCTCGACCAGCTGACCCCCCGCGAACGCGACGTCCTTCGCCTGATCGCGCGTGGCTTCACGTACAAGGAGATCGCGAAAGAGCTCTTCATCTCGAGCAAGACCGTCGAGAGTCACGTGTCCTCGGTCCTGCGCAAGCTGCAGATGTCGACGCGACACCAGCTCGCGAAGTGGGCGGCCGATCGCCGTCTGACGTGACCGCCCGCCGGCTAGTGCCTCGGGACGGTGTGCCGCTCCGAGGCCGAGGTCGGTGGTGACAGGTTTCCGCCCGGCGGCAACCCGGCAACGGTGTTGATCGACGACTGTCCGCCGCGTCCCCGCGGTAAACCGCGATGGAAGGCGGCGCGCAGCAGGATCGGCACGGCCGCCGCGAAGACTCCGGTGAGGAAGGTGAGCCCGTTCGGCAGGTTGTCGTAGCTCGAGAGACCGAGGTAGCAGAACAGTGCCGTCAGAAAGGCGGCGATGATGACGACCAGCATCCCCGCGACGAGCACGACCTCCTGGTTGCGCTCGTGGACGAGCGAATGGTCCGGCCGTCGCTGCTGGAGCATCCGGTAGATATTCAACCCGGCCCACGAGTTGAGCATCAGCCCGCTCACGAACGCCAGGATCGCGATCGTCCAGCGGAACTCGGCGAGGTTCTTGACGATGAACACCGAGATGTTCACGACGATGAGCGCCAGCGGCGTGATCGCCCCGATGATGGGGATGGTCCAGCGCTTGAGGAAGCTCCCGAAGCCCCGGCGCTCAGGCTCCACATCGATGCGGTCCTGAGAGCGGCGGCGTCCAAACGGCATGGCATAAGCGTACGGGTCGCAGCGCCTCGGGGAACGCCCGATGCTCGGGCCGCCAGGATCCTTCGTCACGGCCCCGTTGCCGGACTGCGAGCGGTCACTCGACCCGGTGCCGCCACAGCAGCCATAGGCTCGATCCAATGGGTGCGCGTCGATCGGGCGGCAAGTTCGTCGTCCGCAGGTTTGGGCTGCGAACCAGCCTCGCCGGCCGGCTGCTCGCCGGCGGGATCGTCTTCACCGCGCTCGTGATCGCCGGGGTCAGCGGCTTCCTCCTGGTGAGCCGGGCGCAGCAGACCGATGCCGGAGCCCTCTCCAACGCGGACAACCGGGCCGGTGTCGCAGGGCAGTTGATCTCGCGGGTGATCCAGCCGCAGGCGCAGTACGCGGCGAGCAACACCGCCTCGCTGACATCGATGCAGCTCGCGCTCGGCGGGACGAACCCGACGGCGCTCGTCGCCCAGGAGTTCACGCAGAAGCGTGTGGTGGACGTCCCCGGCCTCGATGTCGTCATCCTCGACGCCCACGGGACGATCCTCTACACGGGCGAGTGCGACACCGCCACGCCGGCCGGCGTGGTCACGCATCCCGAAACCGCCACCTGCGAGGCCGGTTCCGAGCCGCATGTCTCCAGCAGCCTGACGTCTGTCCAGGAAGCCATGAAGGTCGCGGAGACGCTCGCCTGCGAGCAGGCGCCCTCGGTGATCGCCGCAAGCCCGAGCGCGACTGCGCTCTGCCCGTCCGGTGTGGAGGGTGTCGAGGTGCTTGCCGGTGGCCTGCCCGCACTTGACGTCGCAGTCCCGGTGTTCAACGTCCAGGCGGGCACCTACGCGCCCTTGGGCGTGGTTGTGTACAGCGCTCCTCTGCAGGCCGAGTTCGCCCGCTACGGCCCGGTCATCGGCTACACGCCGGTCTTCCTCGCCGCCGGCCACGCACTCAAGGTGGTCAGGTTCACCGGCACCAATGACAACCCGAGTGCGTCCACCGTTCCCGCGGCGATCGCGCAGCAGATCGAAGGTCACGCCACGACGGCGTCGCCGGCCATCGCCGCGCGCGCCATCTACAACGTCGCCAGTGCCGGCTCCGTGGCCGGAAGCTTCGTGCCGCTGACCGCGCCGGGCGGCACGACGGTGGCGGGCTACGTCGGCGTCGAGGTGCCCCTCTCACTCTTCGCCGCCGGCACGGCACACGACGAGACGACGATCGCCGAGATCGCGTTCACCGCGCTGGTCATCGTCTGCGTGCTGATCCTGCTCTATGTGGATCGATTCGTGCGGCGACCCGTCGCGCGACTCGAACGCGGCGTCGCGCGGATCGCCGCCGGTGACTACACGACCGACATCGAGGTGACCTCACGCGATGAGCTGGGCCGCCTTGCGGCCGGCGTCAACACGATGCGCGAGCAGATCTCCGGTTACATCCGGCACATCGACGGCTCCGTCGGACGTCTGCAGCAGGTGTCGCGCGCGCTGACGACCACGACCGGCGGCATCGAGCAGTTGCAGGACGCGGTGCTCGGCGCTGCGGATGGCATTGCCGGCGGCTCCGCCAGCGCGACGCTCTACACGAAACGCGGCCCCGAGATTCTTCGCATGCGCAGCCGCGGCCCGGAGATGCCCGACATGGTCGACCTCATGTCAGCTGAGGAACTGGGCGCCGGGCGAACGTTCCGGTTTGAGGCGGGCGGCCGACCGGCGATCGCGGTGCCGATGCTCATCCAGGAACAGCTCACCGGCGTGCTCGTGGTGGCGGCTGAGCGCCCGGTTGCGGACAGCGACGAGCGGGCGCTGATCACCCTCGCCAACAATGCGGCCGTCGCGATCGAGAACACCCGAACCCTCGAGCAGGAGCGCGAGGCGGTTCGGCGCCTCAGTGAGATCAACCAGTTGAAGAGCGACTTCCTCGACACCGCGCAGCACGAGCTTCGCACCCCGGTGCTTGCGATCCAGGGACAGATCGAGCTGCTCAACGTCGCGTGGGACAAGTGGGACGACGCGACGAGGCTCGACATCGTGCGCGACATCGACATCTCCGTGAAGCTGCTCGGCGAGACCGTCGAGAACGTCGTCGACTTCGCGCTCGTCAACTCGGACACCATCGATGTGCGCATGGCGCCTGTCGATGTCGAGGGGGCGATCCGGGACGCAGCAAACGATGTTCGCCGTCACTTCAAGGACGGCCTCCCCGTCGAGCTCGTTGTGGACGTGCGCGGGACGCCGGTTGTCAATGCCGATCCGTTCCGGCTTCGTCAGGTGCTCCGGGCGTTGATCGACAACGCGGTGAAGTTCACGCCCGAAGGCGGCCATGTCAAGGTGACCGCGCGACGTGAGAAAGGAGCCGGGGCTTGTCGAATCGAGGTGGTCGACGACGGCATCGGCATCAGCGCAGAGGCGATCCCCCGGCTGTTCGACCGTTTCTACCAGGAGGACAACAGCCGCACGCGGCGCCACGGTGGCATGGGCATGGGCCTCGCGCTGGTGCGCCGCCTCTGCGATGCGCACACCGCGACGGTGAAGGCCCACAGCGATGAGAACGGCGGCAGCACCTTCACGATCCTCTGGCCCCTCGCCGACGCGCAACCCGAGCCTACACCGGCCGCGTTCATCTTCGAGCCGGTCTCAACCGCCATCTGAGGCGGACGAAGGTCAGCGCACCGCGAAGGCGGCGAATGCGGTGGCGGCCCCCGGTGCCGGCAACCCATCCTCGAAGACGACATTGTTGGTCCGAATCGACGTGATGCGTGGACCGGGCAGCAGGATCCCTGCGAGATTCAGCGGATCGGTCGCGGAGACATTGACCGTCTCGCCCGTGCGCTCACGACGCCGGACACTGCGCAGCTGATCCACGGCTTCGGGCAGCGCGAACTGCTCGCCGGCGAACCCGGTCACGAAGCGTCCACCACGCGCGGTGCCGCGCGCCTCCATGCGGCGCAACGCCCAGATGATGTCGCGCCACGGGAGCGCGATCGTCTCGCGCGCGACGACGTCTCGAAACACCACGCCCCAGCGCACCAGGAGCTGCTCGGCGATCGCCTCCGCGAGCGCGTCGTGCTCCTCGATCGATGACACTCGCGGGAGCAGCGACCACCGGCCCTCACCGGAGGAGTACCCACTCACGCCGTGACGCAGTCCGCGATGGTACGGCTGTGACCGGCCAAGGCGCCGGCTCACCAGGAGCCGGCGGACGGCGCTGAAACCGTCCGCGGTGAGCAGGCCGCGCGCAACCCCGTCCCAGAGCGCGGTCTCGACCTCACTCGGCAGCCTGCGCGCCAGTGTGACGATGTCGCTGGTGAACAACGCTCCGTGTTCACGCAGCGCGTCGAGGACGTCGAGCGTGGCGCCGGACGTCGGCTCCAGCGGTTGCGCCCCGCCCCGCACCGATTGCAGCAGCCACGGCAGATCCGACCGCATCACCAGCGTCACCGGCGTCGCTCGAGACGCCGACGCGCTGCTTCGCTGCGGTGTCGCGGCATCCGGGTCATCACGAACCTTCAACCGCGCCCATGCGACTTCACCGGACATGCACAGCTCGTCGAGCCAGGCGCTGCGATATCCTGAGACGCGGCCCGGCAGCACCGACTCCTCCCAGACGCTTGCGGGAATCTCGAAGCCCTGCAGCTGGGCGATGGTTGCGGCGACGCCGGCGCGGCCCTCGCGCTGCGTCCCCGGCGCGACTCGTTGCCAGCGAAGCAGGAACCGCATGAAGTCCCGCGCGGTGACCGGTTCGATCTCCTGGCGCAGGCGCTGCTGCGTGTACGAGTGAATGCGAACGAGCAGGCGACGCGCACACCACTGATCACCTTCGATGCCGGGGTCGAAGTGGCCGCGAATGGCGGATCCCTCCGCTTCGAGCATGGCGAGCCCGACAGCGACCTCGAGGCCGCTCAGACCGGTCATCGTCGCGAGACCCTCCGCCGTCATGGGCCCGCTCACCTCGAGGTGTCCGCGGAGGATCGCGGTGATCACCGCATCACGATCGAGCACGGCCCCTGCAAGCGCGGCTGGAACCGCGACGTCGCGCGGGTCCAGCCCGGCGTCCGGCCAGACGAGCGCAATGCCTGGCAGCCGTTCCGTCGCGCACCAGAACGTGTCGGCGTACGGCGTGACCCGCAGGGCACGGCCGCGCTCGACCAGCTCGTCGAACCACTGGCTCCAGCGCTGGGCGGGGCGCGTCGCCACGAGCGAGATGAGCAGATCGTGCAGCTCGTCCGGATCTCGCGGATCAGGCGACGCCTCGCCACGAACGCGCGCGATGGCATCCGGGTCGAGCGCCGCGAGGTCCCGCGCCTCGACTGGCAGACCACGGCGCAGCGTGATCGCGCGACTGCGGCGCTCCTCCAACGGCGCATCGTCGAGGAAGGTGTACGGACGGCCGTTGACGATCTCGTGCGCGAGCGGCGACGGCTCGACGGTGTCCCGATAGCTGATCTCGACCTGCTTGCGCTCGATACGCAACACGAGTTCGCGCAGTGAGTCGACGTCCATCACCTCGTGCAGGCAGTCGTACATCGTCTGGTTGACGAGTGGATGATCCGGCGCCTCGACCGGTCCGGTCGGGTTCTCGTTCTGGCACGCGACGAGCTGCGGGAAGACCGCACCCATGATGTCGTCGGACTCGAGCCGCTGGATCGGTGCGGGGTTCTTGCGCCCACCCTTGAAACGGAGCACGGTCAGGGAGCGATTGAGGTTCCAGCGCCAGCGCACCGCCCACATCGGCGCAAAGATCGCCGCCTTGTGGAGCACCTCCTCCACCGTGTTCGAGGACAGGAATTTGGGGATGTCCTCGAGCGGGAAGCTGTGCTGCGGACCGAGCGACAGCAGCACGCAGTCGTCACTCGCGGCCGCCTGCAGCTCGAAGTCGAAGGTTGCGCAGAAGCGCTTGCGCAACGCCAGCCCGAGGGCGCGGTTCACGCGCCCGCCGAACGGCGCGTGGACCACCAGCTGCATGCCGCCGCTGTCGTCGAAGAAACGCTCGAGGACGATGTGCTCGAGCGTCGGCACCACGCCGAGCGCGGTTCTTCCCGCCGCGAGATAGCGGACGACCATCGCCGCGACGTCGTTGTCGACTCCCGTGCGCTGCTCGACCCACGTGATGGCTTCGTCGGCGCCCCCTTCGGCGAGCAGCGCGTCGACGCCACTGCGCAGATCCGACACCTCACGAGAGAGCTCCTCGGTTCGCGCGGGAGCCTCGCCGAGCCAGAACGGCACTGAAGGTGGCGCGCCGTGCGCATCGACGACACGAACAGTCCCCGCGACGACGCGCCGGATCTTCCATGACGTGCTCCCGAGCAGGAAGATGTCACCCGCCGAGGATTCGATCGCCCAGTCCTCGTTCACCGTCCCGATGAAGGTGTCGTCCGGCTCGGCGAGCACTCGATAGTCGCCGGTCTCCGGGATGGCGCCGCCGGATGTCAGCGCGGCAAGCCGTGCGCCGCGACGGGCGCGCACCTCGCCGTTGATGCGATCGCGATGCAGGTACGCCGCGACTCTGCCCCGGCCGGTCGGGATGCCTTCCGACGCGAGCTCGACGATGCGATCGAAGTCCTCGCGCGTCAGATCCTCAAACGGCGCCGCCTTGCGCATGAGCTCGTAGAGGTCGTCCTCGCGCCAGTTCTCCGCAGCGCACTCGGCGATGATCTGCTGCGCCAGGATGTCCATCGGAAGGCGCGGTGGATGCACCGCATCGAGCGCGCCACTGCGCACGCCGGCCAGCAATGCCGTGCACTCGACGAGCTCGTCCCGCGTCATCGGGTACAACCGCCCTTTCGGTGTCCCGCCGCGACTGTGGCCCGAACGCCCGACGCGCTGCAGGAACGTCGCGATGCTGCGAGGAGATGCGATCTGACACACCATCTCGATCGGACCGATGTCGATACCGAGCTCGAGCGACGCCGTCGCCACGAGCGCACGCAGCTCCCCCGCTCGCAGCTGCGACTCGACCCGCTGACGCCGCTCCTTCGAGAGGCTGCCGTGGTGCGCGGCGACCGCGTCATCACCGAGCCGTTCTGCGAGGAGGTGCGCGACTCGTTCCGCCATGCGTCGCGTGTTGACGAACACCAGCGTTGTCTTGTGTGCTTTCACGTGGGTCGCGATCGCGTCGAGCACCTCGCCGAGCTGCTCGCGCGACGCAACTGCCTCGAGCTCGCCGGACGGCAGCTCGATGGCGACGTCGAGCGCGCGCCGGTGACCGACGTCGACGATGGAACAGCGAGGGCTCCCGTCCGCATTGCTTCGCGACGGGCCGGCGCCGACGAGCAAGCGGGCGACAGTCTCGACGGGACGTTGCGTCGCCGACAGCCCGATACGCACCGGGCGCTGCGTGCACAACCGTTCGAGACGCTCGAGCGTGATCGTGAGGTGTGAGCCGCGCTTGTCGCGCGCGACCGCATGAATCTCGTCGACGATGATCGTGGTGACCGTGGTCAGCGCTGCACGGCTTCGCTGCGACGTGACGAGCAGGTACAGCGACTCGGGCGTGGTGACGAGGAAGTTGGGCGGGCGCTTGATCATCGCGGCGCGCATCGAAGCGGGCGTGTCGCCGGTGCGCACCTCGGCGCGCAGCGCGGGGAGCGTGAGTCCCATCTCGACGCCGATCTCTGCGATCTCCGCGAGCGGTGTCTCGAGGTTCTGATGGACGTCGACCGCGAGCGCCTTCAGCGGTGAGACGTACACGACCTGGGTCGCGCCCTCGACCGCCTCGCCGCGCTCCGCGGCCCGGTACAGCGCATCGATGCAGACAAGAAACCCGGCGAGCGTTTTGCCCGACCCGGTCGGGGCGGCGATGAGTGTGTCGTGCCCCGCCGCAATCTGCGGCCAACCCTGCACTTGCGCAGGCGTCGGACCCTCAGGAAACCGCCGGTCGAACCAGGCGCGCACCGCGGGGTGGAACGCACTCATGTCGCTCATCTGGAGCCTGCAATGCTAGCATCGCAGGGAGAACAGATGTTCTGTCAGAGCCCGCCTTTCAGGAGGTCGCCCAGGCCACCCGCGAGCCCGCCCCCGATGCCTCCGAGCCCTCCGAGCGGACCCTCGTCCCCGCCGCGATCATGCTCTGCCCGATCCTGCTCCGCCTCGAGCGCGAGCACACCGCAGAGGATCAGCAGATCGTTCTGGCCTTCGACGATGTCGACCCCGTACGAGTCGGCGAGGCTGATCCAGGCTTTGGACACGGTGGCGACGGTCTGCCCGTTGGCGGTGAGGATGAAGTCATGTCCCGTGAAGTTGCCGCTCATCTCCATCTCCTCGCCCCCCGACACGGAGAAGTTCCATTTCGGATGGAACGGCCCGGTGAACCGCTGGTGCAGCTCCGCAGTGACCCCACTGGTCAGCGCGATCTCGTACGTCGGGCGCAACGAGACGAGCTTGCGGCTCACGCGCCCGACCTCGGCGCCGGTCAGGTCGTTGACCAGCATCAATCCATGGATGCTGAAGACCTTGCCGTCCACCTGCAGGACCGGCTGGCCGGCGTCGTTGAGGATGTCGTTGTCCTCGCCCAGGCGAAAGAGCTTCTCGCGAACCTGGTAGCGCATCGGTGACCTCCAGTGAGGGAACTCCCTCCCCGACTGTGCGGGCAGAGCTTATCCGAGCAGTTGGGACGCGAATGCCTCGAGTTGTGACTCGCTCACGGCGGGAACCACGGTGATGATCATCCCTGAGTTCGAGGATTGGGCGAGGATGCCGTCCTCGGTCGGCCCGCCACCCTTCGAGAAGGTGATGTAGTCGGCCTTGTCACCGACGCCTGAGACGGCGGTCACGTTGTACGTCTGTCCCTGCTTTGCGGCGGCGGCGCGTTCGCCCGCTTCGGTGGGCGTGAAGAAGTCCTGCCTGACCGGGCCCGTGCCGAGGACGAGGATGATCTCGTCCCTGAAGTCCGAAGACGTGTACCGACAGGAAACGCCGCTGTCACCGGGCGCATTGCCGGTCGTGGGGGTCTGGATCGGCGCACCCACCGTCAACCCGAGGCCGGCGTTGATGACCGCGGCGGTCGGGCAGGTCAGGGTGACCGGCGCGGCGGTCGGCGTCGGCGTCGTCGGGGCCGACGTGGCCGGCCCGCTCGAGGCCGGGGGTGTGGTGGTCGATCCGCCGCACGCGACCAGCGCCAGCCCGGCGAGTGAGCTTGCGAGGAAAGGGAGAGCCGAAAAGCGCGTCTGCATGGCGGCAGTGTATCCGGGGCGATAGCGGTTGATGCGCCTGGGTTTTCCCAGCGCGCCGGTCACCAAAGCCGGTAGACGCGCTCCCAGATCCACAACATGAGGCGACGAGCCGTGAGCATGAGACGCCAGCGCATGAAGCCAGCGTAGACGTCAGAGGGCGGCCCGGCTCAGGCGACGAGCGGCTACTGGAACCAGCCGGCGACGTCGAGGATCGCGTTGATGGATCCCACGGCGTTGTAGAGCGACACGTCGCCACTCCTGACACCGGTCTGCGCGATGCCCACGATCGAGAGATTCGCGATGGTTTCACCGGCCACCGGGTTGAGATCCGATGCGCGCGGACGCGACACGACATCGCTCGGGTAGAGCGTGAAGAACGTCGATGCGCTCCCGGCGACCGCGGTGAGGTTGGCGACGACTGCGACCGGCGGCGTCCCGCCCATATCCGGGACTTCACCGACGCCTGCAGTGGCAACCGTCAGCGCAGCGTTTGCGCCGAGCGCCCTGCCTGAGCAATTGGTGCGTGTCGCGCTGCGCGTGTCACAGATGCGCGTCGGGGCGATCGAGTTGAAGAGCGCGCCGGTGCTCGCCTCGGCGCCGGTGCCGAACCAGCCGTCGACATCGATGATGAACGCGATGCTGCCGACGGCGTTGAACACGCACACGTCGTGGCGCGGGCCGAGCGGCGAGATCACACGGTTCGGCAGCGTCGTCCCCGCCGCGGGATTCACGTTGGAGGCGAGCGGCCGACTCGGACACTGGTCGCTGCTGCTGGGTGGCGCGACCGCGAGATAGGTCCCTTCTGTGCCCCCGGTTGCAGTGAGGTTGAACACCGCCGCCGCTGCCGTGCCGTCCGCGGGGATGGACGGGGTCCCGCCTGGCGCTCCACTCGGCAGGCCGGAGAGGACGACGTCACGCCACGTTCCGCCCGCGAGCGGGTTGCTCCTCGCTCCGGCGCATTCCGTTGCCTGCGCTGCTCTGGTGTCGCAGATACGCAGTGGCGGGATGCTGTGGAACTCCCCAGGCACGATGCCCGACCCGGTCGGCGTTGCGAAGTATCCCTCGACGTCAACGATCACATCGACATGTCCGAGTGCGTTGTACAGCGTGATCGCACCACCTGCGCTGAGTTGCACGATCGCGAGGTTGGTTGCCACACCTGCGCCGGCGAGGTTGATGTTCGATGCGCGTGGCAGCGCATGCCCGGCCGGGTAAGCGGTCACGTACGTACCGCCGGCGTTGTTGTTGATCGCGGTGAGATTGACCACGACGGACCGCGCACCCGCCGGGACAACTCCGCCGGTGATCTGCACCGTCACCCTCCCGCCCGCGCCGAGCGTCTTGCCCTTGCACTGCGTGACCGGGATGGTCGAGGCCGAGCGCGTGTCGCACGTGCGGAACGGCGTCAGCGAGTGATATCCGGTGGGATCGAGGTACGTGTACGCGGACGGGTCGACAGCGGTGCTCCCGTCAGGGTTTCTCATGGTCAAGGACATCGCACCCGGTTCGGTGCTCGCAGGCACGGTCGCCGAGAACGCGTTGGTGCCGTTGCTCGTGAGGCCCAGCGGCACGCCGCCCAGCGACATGCTCATGCCCGCCTGCAGGTCGACACCGGTGATGTGGATCGTCGCGCCTCCCGCGAGTGGTCCCGATGCGGGCGTGACTGTGAGAATGCCCGGTCCCAACCGCAGCTTGCCCGATCCCCATGTCGTCACCGCGCCACCCGTTGTCAGGGGCGTCGTGTCCGCGGATTGAGCGAGGAGCGATTTCGCCTGGGCAACGTCGATCGTGGGCACCTGTTCGAGCAGAAGCGCCAATGCACCCGCAACATGCGGCGACGCCATGCTCGTTCCCTGCAGGAACATGTGGTTGCCGTCGGGACTGGTGCATCCGTGTGTCGTGCCCGCGGGGCAATCGGTCGTGATCGGGCCAGCGTTCGCCGACAGCGACGAGCCGATCTCCTCGCCAGGCGCAACGATGTCGATGCCGTTGCGTCCGTCCAGCGTGGGACCGTGCCCGCTGAAGTCGCTGATGGCGCCGGTCGTCGCGCTCTCCGTTTCGTTGCCGGCCTCACTCGGCCACGAGTTGCGGCTGACGTCACTGCCCACGCTGATGACGTCGTGTGCGCTCGCCGGCTCGTTGAGCGTGGAGTTGTCATTGCCGTCGCCGGCGTAGAAGAAGTAGTCAGCCTGATCGAACGTCCAGCTGTTGTATTGACCGGTTGGCGCGCTGTTCCCGTGCAACAGCAGCTTGAACTCATCGAAGCAGTCGTTCGCTTCCGAGCACAGCTGACCGTCAACCGGTGATGCAAGGCTCTCAAGGCTATTGTCACCGTTGAACATGGCGATTTGGATTTCGTTCATGCCATTGTTCGGCATGTGCGTACACGAGAGGATTTCTATCGTATTGAACTGCCGGTCCGTGAAGTCATCGGTGCCGGGCACCGGTTGGGTACACGTGCCGTCTTCGCCCGACACACCGGTCGTGTCCGGCGCCACCCATGGCGTCTGACCGTTGCCCGTCTCGGCGATCGAGGCTGAGATGGAGTCGGCGCCTGGATACCAAAGATCGAGAAAGACCGGCAGCGATTGCGCCACCAGCCCATCGGTGCGCACCTGGCCGTTGCCCACGGTCCCGCTTGCGTGATAGTGGTAGTACGGACTGCCTGTCGACTCGTTGCCGCCGGCGACGGTCACCAGCTTCCCCGGCCCGGTGAGCGCGTCGAGCATGGTCTCGAACATGTCGCTGCCGTCGTGTGGGCCTTCGTTGGTCCCAAGGCTGACGTTCACCGAGGCGGGCTCGCCTCGCGACGCCGCGACCTTGAAGATGTAGGCGACTCCATCGACGATGTGCGCCAGGTTAAAGTCGCTCTTGACGATTACCAGATCCGCTTGCGGCGCAACGCCGATGTACGTGCCAAAGGGAGCGGCGCGTCCGTTCCCCGCCGCGATACCGGTGACATGCGTGCCGTGGCCATCGCAATCCATCTCGGCGAGTGAGATCGTTCCGTTGCCTGCGACGGGTGTATTACATGAGTCGCTGGCAGCGAGGCCGTACCAGTACGGACCGCAGGCTCCTGCATTGATAGCGGTACCGTTGCACTCGGCACCGTAGTCGAATCCCTGGGAATTGGGCGGCTGGGTCGGGCAGACGCTCGCGGCTGGGTTGGTGGGGCACGCAGCCTGGTCCCAGAGATCGGCGATGCGTGTTCCGCTGTTGGTCTGGAAATCTGGATTCGCCAGATCGATGCCGGTGTCGACGACGCCGACTACTGTGCCCTGACCGGTGTCTCCGCTGAACGTCGGTGGTGCCGGGGCGCTGACGATGCTGGGCGCGAAGTCGTACGTCGCGAGGTTGTCGCCGGTGACGTAGACGCCCGAATTGGTGACAGCAGGCGAGGCGATGTCCCCCGAAAAGAGAGCATCCGACTGCACAACCGCGCCCGTCAACTCGTTGAATCCCCAGGTCTTGCCCGGTCCCCCACCGCTGATCTCATTGACATAGACAATGCCGTTCATAGCGACTGGGGCTGCCGGCATATCGACTTGAAACGGCGTGATCGTCCAGTCAAGCGCACCGGTCGCGGCATCGTAGGCGCTGACTTCGCTGCCTTGAGATCCGTTATCCGTCATGAGCGTGGTGAAGACCCGGCCGTTGTCGTAGCCCAACCCGGGCATGCCCGGGTTCGCCAATGACACCTGCCACGCTACGGATCCATCCGACTCGTGGAGGGCGTACAACGTCGCGTCGCCGTTGTATTGCGGCGGCACCACTGCAGCCTGACCGATCACATACACCAAGCCGTTCGCGATCATCGGGTCGGAGAGGGTCGCGCCGAGCGTGACACTCCACTTTGGTGCCGGTGCGAGCGGCGCCGTGAGGCTGTCATTGGGCTGATCACCGTCGTGGGCCTGGTCAATCTGATAGGCGGTGACGGCGTCAGGTGAGTGGGTCACCGTCGTGTCGCCAAAGGCCGTGAGCGTGCCTGACGCAGGGACGATCAACATGCCACCCCCCACCGCCAGACCTCCCGCCATCGGTGAGAAGTCGAAGCCCATGACGTCTTCGACGGGCGGAAGGATCGCGGCACCCGCGTTTTCGGCCCAGACGGGCGCGTTCACGCCGTTGAATGCCTCCGGGAGCGCATACACCTCTCCGGATGCGGCGCCGACATACACCGTCCCGTTGACGACGATGGGCGCGGTGACCGGTTCGCCGTTCTGAGTCCCATCGCCTGAGTACGTCCAGTTGTTACTGCCGGTCGCAGTGAGGACGCCTCCACTGACCGTGAACATCTCGTTCGAATCGAAGGCCGGTGCAACCGATGACGTGAACGTCCCTGACAGCGCGCCGTTCGTCGCGTTGAGCGTCTGGTTGCCCCGATCCGAATTCCGTGTGTACAGCACTCCCCCGTGGATCACCGGCAGGCGCACAGGGTGGCTGCAGCACTGGGCGCCTCCGCCACCGTTCTGCCACATGACCTTGCCGCCCTGAGTGGAGACGTACGGACCGTCCGATCCACCAGTGCCCGACCACAGATGAGGCACCCCCGCGGTGCTCGCGTGGCCCGGTTCCGCGGCGTGAATCTCGGGCACGCTGACATCCAGCTGCCTGGTCGCCTGGCCGGCAAGCTCCACCTCGGTGATCCCTGGTAGCGCCGCGAGCAAGGCGAGCTGTCCGAGCGTCGCGTCGGCGGTTGCGCCGACGGAGAGGACGGTGCCGGGCGTCGCACCCGTTGCAGTGATCGCTGTCGCGGTGGTCGCGCCGCGAAGGAATACTCCGTAGGTGGTGCCTCGCTTCGTCGCCCGCCCCTTCACCCACGCGGTCGGAAGATGGCGGCCGTGCGCCGCCGCCGAGAGCGCTGACTGGGCCAGCGGACCGAGCCTCGCGTGGTGCACGGGTGCCGAGGGTGGTGAAGCTGCTGCGGTCAGTGGCGGTGTCCAGAACGCGCTGGCGAGCGCCACGGCGCAGATCGCGGTCAACGCACGCTGGAACCGCAGCCGTCGACCTTCCTTGCCTGTGCGGGCACGGGCGGCGCCGACCGGCATGGCGTGACGGTCACTCCTCTTTGGCACTACTTCCCTATCCTCTTTGGCTTCCTGGCTCCAGAGTCGCTCCCACGCCAATGGAGCGTCGCGGTGCCGGCCGCAGCGTCACGCCCTGCGGCACTCCCACCGCAGGTATCCGCGGCCTGTACCACAGACGAGTATGCGTCATGGGAGCCCGTTTGCCGGACTCGCCACCGCCCCGTGACCGGGTGGTGGAGGCGCCGGGGATCGAACCCGGGTCCGAAGCCGCGTTCCATGCGACATCTACGAGCGTAGTCCCGGTATTGATCTCACCGGAGCCGCGCCCTGGGACCAGGCTCGGCTTCGGCCAGCCTCGGTGTACGTCCCGCCCGGCGCCGAGGCGCCACCGGGCGGCGAGGCTGCTGGTATTAACGTCGGGTCCGACTTCCACAGCCGAGAAGCCGGTCGACGTCAGGCCGAAGCCTGAGCTTTTTCGCTTTTGCTACTTACGCAGCGAGAGCGAGGGGTGCGTTATTCGCACGTATATTTTTCCCGGTTTTACGAGCCCGGGGCTCGACTCGCATTCGCACGACCCACGACCCCGTCGAAACCAATACGCCCCCATGGGAACGCAGCGATCCGAGATCAGCGTGCACGTCAATCATACATCGGCGCCGGACGCGTCGCCACGGGCGATCACAACGTCATCGCGAAGAAAGTGGTGATGCGTAACGGCTGCGCGTCGATGACCACCGCGTTTCGACCTTGGTTGGTAGGCTAGGACCGTGGTACCCGCTTCTCCGGTTTCGCGCGCCCTCGCGCGCGCAACGCCATGACCCCCGTTTCCACCGACGTCACCGTGACGGCGGCGGCGCCGAGCGTTGCCGCGCAGCCGTCGACGTACGGGCGGTTGCTGCGCACCCCCGGCCTGCGCCCGCTCCTCACGAGCTCGTTGCTGACGAGAACCGCCTCGCAGATGTGGACCGTCGGCATCGTGCTCTTCGCGCTCCAGCGGTACCACTCCGCGAGCGTGGCGGGCGTCGCGATCTTCCTGCTCATCTTCCCGGGGCTGCTGCTGAGCCCGATCGCCGGTGCGCTCCTCGATCGGCACGGGCGCAAGCGCCTGATGCGCCTCGATTTCGGCGTCGCCGCGGTGTGCCTCACCGTCATCGTCGCGCTGGCCGCGAGCAACCACCTGCCGGTCTGGGGCCTCTACGCCCTCCTGGTCGGTGGGTCGCTCACCAGCACGCTCAGCATCGCCGGAGCCCGCTCGTTCTTCCCGCTCATCGTGCCCCGCGACCTGTGGGACCGGGGCAATGCGGCCGACAGCATCTGCTTCGGCGTGTCAGCCATCCTCGGCCCGGGCCTTGCCGGATTCCTCATCGCGTCACTGGGCAGTGAGGCGGCACTGGCCGGCGCGGCCATCGGCTTTGTGATCGGCGCCGTGGCATTGCAGTCCGTCCCCGAGCCCGCGCGCTCCGGTGAAGTGTCCGGACGCATCCTCTACGAAGCGCTGCGCGGTCTCCGCTATGTCGTCGCGAACCGGACGCTGCGCTGGATCGCGATCTCGATGTTCACGCTCAACATCGGCTGGGGCATGGTGATCGTGGCATTGCCGGTCATCGTCTTCAGCCTGCACGGCACCCCTGCCACCGTCGGCGTGCTGCTCGCGCTCCAGGGGGCGATCGGCATTCCCGCGGCGCTCTTCGCGGGTCGCGTGCGCACCGACGGGCGCGAGCGTCAGTTCATGGCCGTCCTCGGCGTGACGATGGGTGTGGCGACGCTGCTGCTCCTCGTGCCCGCGATCGCGGCCGTCGCCATCGGGGTCGCCATCATCGGGGCGGCGGACGGGCCTTTCAACATCTGCACCTTCTCGCTGCGCCAGCGCCGGACCGCTCGCGCGTGGTTCGGTCGCGCCTTCGCCGTCTCGATGGCGCTCAACTTCTCCGGCGTGCCGATCGGCTCGGCGCTGTCGGGGCCGATCCTCGGCATCTCCGTGCCACTCACGATCGTCATCGCGGCCATGCTCGCGGTGGCCGGGGGCGTGCTGATGATGCTGAAGATTCCCGCGGTCGAGGAGCCCGCATAGTCACGTTGCCAGCTCAGCGGCGCGTCGGCCGCCCTCGGTGGCGGAAATCGATGACCTTCGGCGCGGTGACCAGCGCGTTGAACTCTCCGCCGTGTGGCCAGTCGATACGGCCGAACTGCTCCACGGCCTCCTCCATCGTGCGCGCTCCCTTGGCGGTCGGTCCGCCAGCGAAGCAGCCGCCGAAGCGCGTCCCCGCCCACCGGGAGACGCTCTCGAGGTGGCGGTCGCAGCAGAACATGAACGCCACGCCGTCCCGATGCGGGAAGAAAAGGAACTTCATCGCCGCCTCGCCGCACGTCTCAGCCGGCAGGTCTGTTGCCGGATCGATCGGGCCGATGCATCGATCGCTCATCGCTGCGCAGCGTACCGGCACAGGCCCAAGAGCGCGAAGCAGAGTGCAGCTCCCGTTGGTAGGCTGACCGGATGCCACATTTCGACGCGCCGTCCGGGGCCGATCCCGCGGTCGGCCGCCAGCTGAATCGCGTCATCGTCATCGGGACGAGCGCGCGCACCGACGAGCGCGAGCAGCGCGACATCGAGCTCGACGAGCTCGAGGAGCTCGCACGCACCCTCGGTACCGAGG
>JBAUTG010000099.1:0-1798 GCA_049582105.1 Candidatus Dormiibacterota bacterium
GCATAGCAGCGGAACTTCATCAGGGTGGCGGGCTTGAGCACGTCCGCGTGGGCGGTCATGTACTCATGGAAGCTCTCGGTGCTGAGCTGATCGACGTACACGATCCCCTCGTGGGCCAGGTAGCCCGGCCAGCGCCCCCGGAGGAGGTAGTCCTCCGCGTTCCGCATCGTGCTTTGCGACCAGTCGAGCTTGTGGTGGTGGAGCAGTGCGTGGACGGCGTCGATGACCGTGGGTCGCTCCCCTGGCTGGCCCCGCCGCGGAGCCTTCTCCACGGCGAGCTGGCCGCCCGTCGCGGTGTCGTAATAGTCGCGACGCTGGGGCTTCGGAGCCGGCACGAAGGCGGTGGCCATCAACAGCAGTTTATTACAAGGACACAGACTCGCTCGGAGACAGCAACATCCTACGTTTTTCTGGAGGCAGTCGATGCGGGGCTGGAACCGGCTGGTTTGTATTCAAAATTCCGATGGTGGGCGCAATAGGGATCGAACCTATGACCTCTGCGATGTCAACGCAGCGCTCGTACCAACTGAGCTATGCGCCCCTGGCTCGCACCCGGCAAGCGTGAGCGCGGTCGATGATACCAGCGCCCCGGCGCATCCCCCCGATAGAGTTCAGACCCAGGCGACGGGCTGGGTCTTCTTGCCGGTGGAATGCTGCGCGGCCTCGAGGTCGTCCTGTGTCACCTCGATGCGGAGGACGCCCTCGCAGCTGTGGCACACGAGGTTGAACCACTCAGGCCGGATGATCTGGCGGGCAATTGCCTGCCGGTGCCCGCAGCATTCACACGTGACGATGGCTCGCATCTCTTCTCCACGCCCGGCCCGCCACTGCGGGCCACCGGCCTCGGAGCTTCGCACCGGTCCCCGTGAGGGCCGGTCATTCCACGGGTTCGCGACACCGTCGTTGCAGCGTCGTTAATCCGGAAGATCGGCGCGGACGACTCCGACCGCCTGCGGGTCCGGTTCGAGCACGCGGAGACGCTCCCAGCCGAACCACCGGACGGCGACCGCGATGAGGATCAGAATCACGCCGAGCGCGGCGACCACGCGCGCCACGCCGATCAGGTCGGACACCACACCCGCGAGCAGCAGTGGGATCGCGACAGCCGCGTTAATGACTGTGAAGATACCGCCGAAGATGCGGCCGCGGCTGTCCGCGTCGGTGCGTTCCTGCAGCACCGTGAACGCGGGGATGAGCAGCGCGCCGAGCGCGCAGCCGAAGACCACTGCGACGGCGAGCGCGAGCGGGACCATGAGCCCCGCGAGACCGTGGTCGTTGAGGACCACGGGGACCACTCCCATGACCAGGAGCGAGGCGCCGGCCGTCGCGATGGCGACGACGAGCGTTGTCGCACGCGAGAGTGCCGGTCGCTGACCGAGGATCGCCGCAGTCGCGATCAGCCCGAACATCGCCGGCACCAGCACGATGAAGGTCTGGGCGTCGGAACGCTTGAGCACCTCGACGAGATAGACGGGACCGAGTGCGAAGATCGTGAAGACGACGACGATCGCGAGCGCGAGCTGGTAGAGCCCGAGTCGCAGCGGTGCGCTGCCACGGAGGATCGCGATGCCGTCGCGCAGCTCGCGCAGGATGTTCTGCGACGGCGCGCTGCTCACCTTCTCGGCGCGGAGGCTGACGCTCACCTTCCACACCGACAGCGCCGCGAGCCCGAACAACGCCGTGGCGATGTAGAACGGCGCCTGATTCCCGAACAGGCCGATCGCGATGGTCGCCGCGGGAACGCCGAGGACCAGCGTGAGGATCACGGTGGTCATGAACAGCGACGTGGCCTCCGTGA
>JBAUTG010000100.1:0-6114 GCA_049582105.1 Candidatus Dormiibacterota bacterium
GTGGCGTCGAGAGAGGGCATGTTCGCGAGGCTACAGTTTTCCCCCGTGGTGACGGCACGTAGGATGGTCACCGCAATGGTCAGGGTGGATCGGTAGCCGCGATGTCCTGCGACTGGATGTTCATCGACGGATCGAGCCTGATCTTCCGCGCCTTCTACGGCGTTCCCAGGACGGTGAGGTCACCGGACGGCAGGACCGTGAACGCGGCTCGCGGCTTCTTCGAGACGCTCACGCGCATGCTCGGCACTCGCGACCCGCGGCACCTAGCCGTTGCCGGTGACATCGACTGGCGACCGGGCTGGCGTGTCGACCTGATCCCCAGCTACAAGGCGCAGCGCGTTGCGGAGCCGATCCCGCCCGGGCTGATTCCGCAGATGCCGATCATCGACGCCTTTCTCGCCGCGATCGGGATCGATACCGGCGGTGTGCCGGACTACGAGGCGGAGGACGTGATCGCAACGTGGACGGCACAGGCTGAGGGGACGGTCGAGATCGTCAGCGGCGACCGCGATCTCTTCGCGCTCGTCGAGGACCCACGCGTCGCGGTGCTCTACCCGGAGAAGGGCTCGTGGAACATCGTCGATGAGGCCGAGGTGAGCCACCGCTACGGCATTCCCGGCCGCAGCTACGCGGCGTTCGCGATGCTGCGAGGCGATCCCTCCGACGGGCTGCCGGGGTTGAAGGGTGTCGGCGCCGTCGCCGCCGCATCGATGATCCGCGAGCACGGCAGCATCGAGGCGCTCATCGCCGCGGGACGTCTCAGCGACGCCAACCGCGAGTACCTCGCGAACGCGTTGCGCGTCGTGCCGCCGGTCGCCGACCTGCCGATCGAGCTCCCCCGAGGGAGGCGCGATCACTATCCGGCGGACCCGCAGGCACTCAACACCCTGATGGCGGCCAACGGACTGCAGGCCGCCGCGTCACGCCTCGTCGAGGCGCTCAACCAGCACCTGAGCCATCCCTGAGCGATGACACGTCCACCCCTCAACCGTGTGCTCGTCATCGGAGCCGCCGTCGCCGTGGTGGCGCCGCCGGTGCTGACGATCGCGCTCGACCAGCTTCCTCCCGCTGACGCGCGCGCCTACGTGTTCCTGTATCTCGGCATCGTCGCCTCGCTGGGCTTGCTGGCCGGGCTCATCCCCGCGCTCATCGCCGCGGCACTGTCGTCGGTGCTCGCCGATTATTTCTTCCTTCCGCCGATCAACAGTCTGAGCCTCGCGAACCCCAGCGACGTGATCTACCTGGTGATCTTCTTCGCCACCGCGGGCGCGGTCGGGAGCGTGGCGGCTCAGCGCCGCCGCGCGACGATCGGAGCCCGCCAGCTCTCGCGCACGCTGTCCGAGGCGAATGTCGAGCTCGAACGGCTGTATCGCGAGCAGGCCGCTGCCGCGAGGACGGCGGTCCGGCTCGCCCAGACGCAGCAGCAGATTTCGGCGCTGCGTGACGCCGATCGCGTCCGCCGCGAGCTGCTGCAGAACGTCAGCCACGAGCTGCGTACGCCGCTGTCGAGCATCCTCACCGGCGCGACCGTGCTGCTCGCCCGCCAGGACCTCTCGAAGACCGTGCACGAGGGCCTGACGGGCATCGTCGCGCAGTCACGCAGGCTCGATCGACTCGTCGGCGACATGCTCGACCTCGCGCGCATCGAGGGTCACGCGCTCGAGCTGCGGCTCGAGCCGACCGACGTCGCCGCCGCGGCCGAGGCCGCCGCCACGCGGCTGCGGGCGACACGCCCGCAACGCACGGTGAACGTCGTGATCGAATCGGGGTGGATCGTGGCTGTCGCCGACTGGGACCGGCTCGGTCAGGTGCTTGACAACCTGTTGGTGAATGCCGACAGGTACGCGCCGGTAGGAACGCCGATCGAGATCCATGTGGCACCGGGCGTCCGCGGCACCGTGGTCACGCGCGTCATCGACCGCGGCCCGGGCGTCCCCGCGGACCTGCGCGATCGCGTCTTCGAACGATTCGTTCGCGATGATCAATCGAGCGCGGACGGAACGGGTCTCGGTCTCGCGATCGTCAACGGCATCGTCGAGGCTCATGCGGGCAGGGTCTGGCTCGACGATCCGGCCCCGGGTGGCGGAGCCGTCTTCGCATTCACGCTTCCCGCGGCGCCGGCCGACTCAACCGAGGCTCCAGAGGTGGCGACGGTCGCGGAGGGCTAGGCGGCCTTCGCCTCGTGAGGGTTCGGGAGGACGTGCACGTCGACGTCGGTGAGCAGCTCGATGAGCTTGCGCAACGTGCCACGGCGCCCACGGCCGCGCGTGACCACGATCTCCGTCGCCAGGATCTTTCGCGCGTAGTGCATGAGCGCCGTCGCAGGGTCATTCTCGTACAGCGTGATGAACGTCCCGTCGGCCTGGTGCGTGAGCGCCGCGTACGTGCCGAGCAATTGCATCTCATGCGGGGATCGCTTCCGATCGCGCACGGTGACGGCCGTCATCTTGCCGTCGAGCCGAGCGGCGAGGGTGGCCGTTCCGGCGATCACCTCCTCCATGCCGGGACGGGGTGGGACGCAGAGCATGACCCGCGGCTTCACCTCCCACGGCGCCTCGATGCCGCGGTCCCGCATGTACGCGACGAGCCGGCGGTCGGTGTGCTCGGCGAGCAGCCGGAACGCGAGCTCCCGCAACGACGCGAGCACCTCGGGCCGGAATGAATGAGCCCGCGCCCGCGCCGCTTCACTCGCGGGAACGATCTCTCCGCGCCGGAGGCGCTCATCGAGGAGCGAGGGTGTGATGTCGACGATCTCGAGCTCGGTCACCAGGTCGAGGAACGAGTCGTCGACGACATGCTGCGGGCGGTCACCGAGCATCGGGCCTATGCCTTCCACCGTGCTGAGGAGGTCGGTGAGGTGGAGCGTCGCGATCAACGTCATCCCGGCGGCGAGCAGGCGTGGGACCGACTCGGTGATCGGACGTCCCTCGGTGTCGAGCGCGGCGAGATCGTCGAGGCAGGCCACCTCAGGGTTGCGGCGCAGCAGCGCGTCGACGTCGACGTGACCCCGCGTTGCCGGAGAGTTCGGTCCCCCGAGTATCTCCAGCTCCTGGAGAGCGATCTCGCAACGGTTGCGTCCGTCGGTCTTCACCGCGGCGACGACGACATCCGTGCCGCGTTGGTGTCGCCGCGTGGCCTCGTCGAGCATCGCGATCGTCGTGCCACAGCCACGCGCATAGCCGAGATACGCGCGCAGTCCCGCGCGGCTCGCGCTCGCGTGCAGCGCGCGGAGCAGCGCCTCTGAGTCCGGCCGGTGGTCCTGTGCCAGCAGCGGGCCGCCGCGCGGTACCACCGACGGGCGCGCCACGACGTGAACGCTCACATCGGGGAGCTCGGTGATGAGCCGGTCCACGAGTCCACGGCGCAGTCTGCCGCGAACACCCTGGTGTTCGGCGCCACCGACGACGACATGCTGCACGG
The DNA here is from genome assembly GCA_049582105.1 of Candidatus Dormiibacterota bacterium. Lineage (GTDB taxonomy): Bacteria > Chloroflexota > Dormibacteria > Aeolococcales > Aeolococcaceae > Palsa-851. Next base: position 3,421 of record JBAUTG010000100.1, read on the forward strand.
CAAGCTCGTGGGCAACCGCGATGACCGAATCGGAGATCCTGCCGGAGCGCTCGATGAAGCCGCATTGCAGCAGCTCGGCAAGCTCTCGTGATTTCGCCCGACCGCGCTCGGTTTCCTCGTCGCGGCGGTCGAGCACCACCAGCACGGTGCAGAATCCCCCAAACCGGCGCGCGAGGCGGCTTGCGCGTCGGATGAGCGGACCGCTGCTCGAGCGGCCGCTCACCGCGACCAGGACGTCCTGCGGCGCGGGGCGCACCGCGCCGCGTGCCCGTCCGACGGTCTGCGCCACGAGGCGGAGCGCGATCTCGCGCAGCGCCGCGAGGTTTCCGGGACGGAAGAAGTTGGCGAGGGCGGTGTCGACCTTCTCCGCGGCGTAGATGTTCCCGTGGCGCATGCGCTTGCGCAGGGCCTCGGGCGAGATGTCGATGAACTGGATCTCATCAGCATTGTCCAGAACCTGGTCGGGAAGGGTCTCGCGAACCGGGATCCCGGTGATGTGTTCCGCGAGATCCTTGACCGATTCCAGGTGCTGGACGTTCAGGGTGGTGACCACGTCGATGCCGGCGTCGAGCAGCTCCTCGACATCCTGGTACCGCTTCACGTGGCGAACGCCGGGGACGTTGGTGTGCGCGAGCTCGTCGACGAGCACCACCTGCGGGTTCCGGGCAAGGATCCCGTCGACGTCCATCTCCTCCATGACCTTGCCGCGGTACTCGATTTGGATGCGCGGGACGACCTCGAGACTGCCGATCGCCTGCTCGGTGAGCTTGCGGCCATGCGTCTCGACGTACCCGACGACGACGTCCTCCCCCTGAGAGCGGCGGTCGTGCGCCTCGCGCAGCATGGCGAACGTCTTGCCGCTTCCCGGCGTCGCGCCGAGGAACACCCGGAGGTGGCCACGCCCGACTCTGGTCGCCGGGGCCGGCACCGCGGTCGCCGCGATCGTGTCGGTCATGCGACTAATGATGCTCGCCTCGAGCGCCTTGTAAACGCGTCAGCCGGCGAGGCTGGATTGCTGGGCGTCGAGGGCGACGTTGAGCTGGAGGACGTTGACCACGGGCTCGCCGAAGACCCGGAGGATTCGGCCCTGCACATTGGACTCGACGAGCGCGTGCACTTTTGAGGGATCGAGACCCCGGGCGCTCGCCACCATATTCACCTGCGCGAGCGCCGCCGCCTCGCTGATGTCCGGGTCGAAGCCGGTGAAGTCCGAGGTGAGCAGATCGATCGGGATAGGTGTGGCAACTCCTGCTGCTGTGTACGCGGCCACCGCGGCCTTGGCGTTCTCCAGCAGCAGCGAGTTGGACGGACCGTAGTTGCTGCCAGCCGAGTTCGCGGCATTGCACGGCTGCAGGTCTCCGGTATTCGGATTGGTCGTGTAGGAGAGACGGCCCTGGAAGTACTTGGGATTGATCGTGATCTTCAGGCTGCCGTCCGATGCGATCTTCTCCTGCGGGCAACTCTGCCCGATCATCGTGGACCCGACCACCTTGCCATTGACGGTGAGGAGACTGCCGTTGGCGTTGCTGTTGAATGCCACCTGCGAGATCCCGGTGATGACGAGTGTGTAGATGACCACCATGGCGGCGAGGGCGATGGTGAGGCGGAGCCCGATGAGCAGCTCCTTGGGCCACGTGCGTGGGTTCATGACATCTAGACCAGGTGTACCGCGTTGATGATCACGTCGATGAGCTTGATGCCGATGAAGGGCGCCACGACCCCGCCGACACCGTAGATGAGCAGGTTGCGGCGCAGCAGCGAGCTTGCGCCGACCGCACGGAAGCGCACGCCGCGCAGCGCGAGCGGTACGAGCGCGATGATGATCAGCGCGTTGAAGATGACCGCGCTGAGGATGGCGCTGTGCGCCGATTGCAGGTGCATGATGTTGAGCACGGCGAGCGGCTTGAGCGCCACGTACGCCGTGAACATCGCCGGGATGATCGCGAAGTATTTGGCCACGTCGTTGGCGATGCTGAAGGTGGTCAGAGCGCCGCGCGTGATGAGCATCTGCTTGCCCGTCTCGACGATCTCGATCAACTTGGTCGGATCGCTGTCGAGGTCGACGAGGTTGCCGGCCTCCTTGGCCGCCTGCGTTCCGCTGTTCATGGCGACGCCGACGTCTGCCTGAGCAAGCGCGGGCGCGTCGTTGGTGCCGTCGCCGGTCATGGCGACGAGCTTCCCGCCGGCCTGCTCCTGACGGATGAGGTCCAGCTTGTTCTCCGGCGTCGCCTCAGCGAGGAAGTCGTCGACACCCGCTTCGGCTGCGATGGCAGCGGCGGTGAGCGGGTTGTCCCCGGTGATCATCACGGTTCGCAGGCCCATCCTGCGCAACTCTGCGAACCGTTCCGCGATCCCCGGCTTGACGATGTCCTTCAGGTGGATGGTGCCGAGGATGACGTGGTTCTGCGCGACCAGCAGAGGTGTGCCGCCACTGCGGGCGATGACCTCGACCTGCTCGGTCACACCCTTCGGCACGACACCGTCAGCGGCCTTGCCCTGACCACACCACTTCGCGACGGCGTCGCCGGCACCCTTGCGGATGCCGTCCGTGGCGTTGTCGACACCACTCATGCGCGTTTCCGCCGTGAATGGCACGAAGGTCCAGGCGGCGTCTCCCTCATCCTCGGACGCGCCGAACCGCTTGGCCAGGGCCACGATGGAGCGCCCCTCGGGAGTTTCATCGGCGCGGCTGGC
>JBAUTG010000101.1:0-2346 GCA_049582105.1 Candidatus Dormiibacterota bacterium
AGACCCCGGTCGTGACGACGCAACCGACCGCGACGGCGACGGCCACGCCGGAGCCGACGCCGACCCCGACGGCGACGCCGGCCATCCCGTGCAAGCCCGGGCAGTTCGAGATCGACATCAACAACCAGCAGGGCGCCGCCGGCACCATCTTTGCGACTTTCGAGATTCGTAACACCTCCACGAGCGACTGCACGGAGAACGGCTACGCGAAGCTGCAGATGCTCGGAAACGGTGGTGGGTTGCTCGCGACGTCATGGACCAACGACAACTCGATGGCGTCTCCCTCACCCGTGAATCTCACAGCGGGCTCGAATCCGCTCGGGGCGGCCGGCGCGTCGGGGCACGGTTTCTTCCTCGTTTCGTGGACCGACGCAACGTGCTCGGCCGCGGCATCCACCTCGCCGAAGTACTGGCAGATCACGCTGCCGACGTCGGGGTTCCAGACCGACGTCACGGCAATGCCGAGCAGCGACGTGTGCAACGGCGTGATCAAGATCGGCCCCATCAAGTCGGCTCCATACACCTGAGCCCAGCCCGAGATCGTCGCCCGCCACGCCGAACCACGGATTCCCAATAGAATTCGGCCATGGCAGTGCTGCTGCTCAACGCCTCGTTGCAGCCGCTCAACGTGATCAGTCACCGGCGGTTGGTGGTACTCCTGACCAAGGAGCGGGTGGCGTTCGTCGACCAGGCAGCCGAGCGCGCCGCTGCCGAGGCGCTCGCGGGACGGCGGCTGCCCGAAGGTGTGGTCATCGTGCGGCTGCTGCGCACCATCCACGTCCCCCGCCGGCTACTCCGTCCGAACCGGCGAAACCTGCTCCTGCGCGACGACCACACGTGCCAGTACTGCGGACGTCTCGGCACCGCGGCCGAGCTCACCGTCGACCATGTGGTCCCCGTCTCGCGGGGCGGTGCGCCGGACCGCTGGGAGAACGTGGTGATCGCCTGCCGCAAGTGCAACTGGCGCAAGGCGAACCACCGCCCGGAGGAGGTCGGGCTCACGCTCCGGCGCAAGCCGGTCCCGCTCACCCAGGAGTACGCGCACATCATCTTCCTGCGCTATCCGGAGCTCAAAGAGGCATACGACCGGCTGCTCGCCGCGGCCTGACCTCGTCCACGACGATCCCGCGCCCCTATACTCGTTTGGCCATGCCTCGATCCATGTGGCGGGGCGCCATCAGCTTCGGCATGGTGGCGATACCCGTGCGGCTGTACCTGGCGACCGAGTCGAAGAGCGTTTCGTTCCGGTTGCTCTGTCCGAACGATCAGACGCCGGTCCGCAACAAGCGGTGGTGCCCGGAGGAGGACCGCGAGATCGGCTGGAGCGACGCGCTCCGCGGGTATGAGGTCGGCAAGGACGAGTACGTGATCATCACGGACTCGGACCTCGACGACCTGCCGCTGACCACGACGCACACGATCGACATCATCGAGTTCTGCCCGGACTCCGAGATCGAGGCCGGCGTCTACCTCAAGAGCGCGTACTACCTGGAGCCTGAAGCGGTGGGCGCCAAGCCGTATGCGCTGCTCCGTCAGGCGCTCGAGAAGACCGGCAAGGTCGCCATCGGGAAGATCGCGCTGCGCGACCGCGAGCACCTCTGCCGCCTCGCACTGCACGAGCAGGGCCTGCTGCTCAACACGCTGCACTGGCCGGATGAGATCCGCTCGGCCGGCGAACTGGCCATCCCCGACGAGAACCTCGACGTCAAGAAGGCCGAGCTCGACATGGCGGTGATGCTCATCGAGAACCTGAGCGCGCACTTCGACCCGGAGCGGCACCACGACGCGTACCGCGAGGCCCTGCTCGAGGTGGTCGAGGCGAAGCTCAACAACCAGCCGCTGGAACGGCATGAGGCCCCTGAGCCGGGCAAGGTCACCGACCTCATGGCCGCGCTGAAAGCCTCGGTCGAGGCCGCGAAGTCGCGGAAGTCCGACGAGACCGCCGACGGCGAGACCGCCGAGCCCGCGCGCCGGCAGCGGGCATCCTGAGGCTTCGCGGGCAGAGGGTGGCACTCAGGGCAGGCTTATCCCGCGGCACCTTGACCGCGGTCGATGAACCGCTGCTCTTCCGCACCCCGACGCCGCCGGTGCTCCCCGGGCACATCTCGATCGAGGCCGCTGTGCCCTGTCTGAAGCCCTTCGACGACGGTGAGTGGCTCTTCAGCATCGACTGGGACGGCGTCCGATCGCTCCTGTTCCTCGATCCATCCGGTCCCGTGCGTCTGCAGGGCGAGACCCGCGTGGATCTGAGCCGGCGATTCCCTGACGTGGCCGGCACTGTCAGCTCGCCGGACGGGCGGCCGGCCGTGCTCGACGGCGTGATCGCGGTCCTCGACGCGCAGGGGC
>JBAUTG010000102.1:0-52793 GCA_049582105.1 Candidatus Dormiibacterota bacterium
GTTCAACCACTACCTGCTTCGGAGCGACGCGAAGATCCGCAGCATCGTCATGGCCAGCAAGCATCAAATCGTGCTCTTCAAGCCGTTGTGCGACTCGCATCGGGTCGACGACCTGCTCGACTCGCTCGACACGCCGTCTCCGGGGCGCGCCATCTGGGCGTACCGCGACGTCGACGGCCGTGTCCGGTCGGCGGTGTCGAAGTTCGGACGCAACAACCTGCTCGTGCTCGCTGACATTGCGGCGGGCACTCGCTCCGGGATGTGGCAGGCAGAGCGACTCTCCGAAGCGACGCTCGAGCAGATCCGCAGCTTCGACTACACGACGATGACACCGGAGACGGCGGCGGCACTGTTCTGGTGGGTTCGCAACGGTCTCTTCTTCGATCGTGGACTCGATCGCCGCGACGACGTGTTGCTCACCTCATATCAGGACTTGCTCGCGAACCCGACAGCTGCGATGCAGAGCATCTGCCGGTTCCTCGGATTCCCGTTCCGCAACGAGCTGATCGAGCACATCTCACCGCGCGCCCCGAGTGGCGCGCGTGCGCTCGATATCGACCCGAGGGTTCGACTGCTCTGCACCCAGCTTCAGGATCGCCTCGACAAAGCGTTGCGCCTGCAGAGCGAGGGTAGGGCCGCATAGTCGGTGCGCCGTGAACGCTGACGGCAGCACGCCGGGGTCCGGGCGTCAGTCGGATCGCGCGATCGTGCGTCAGTCGGGCCTGACCGGGGTTGCGGCGGCGGCGGGCGTGGCCGCCGGACTCATCCTAGACGTCAGCATCGCGTTCGGGTTCGGCGCCGGACCGAACACAGACGCTTTCTTTGTTGCGTCGCGAATCCCGATCGGGCTCGTCGCGGTCGTCATGGTGGCCGCGAACCAGGCACTGGTCCCTGCCTTCAGGACATCATCGATGAAGCGCGGGGAGAAAGACACCGACCATCTCATCTCGATGGTTCTCTGCACCGTGGTCGTGGTCGGGATCGCGTTGGTACTGCTGTCGTGGCTGTTCGCCGTCCCGCTGATGCGAATCACCGCACCGGGCATCAAGAGCGGCGAGGTCAACCTGGCCGCGTCGATGCTGCCGATCGTGTTCGCCATGGTTCCGCTGGTGGCGGTGGCCGAGGTGATGCGCGCGTACCTCAACGCGCGATACGCGTTCGTCGCCCCCGCGCTGATGACGGTGGTGCTCAACGGGCTCGCAGCGCTCGTGATCATCGGCGGCGGCCGCCTCGGCCTGCACGACATCCACCTGGTTGCCTATGCGTTCCTTGCGGGTGCCGTCGCGCAGGCGGTGTTCATGTGTGCGATGGCGCTCCGTCAGGGGCACGATTTCCGGCCGGCGCTCGACATCCATGACGAGCATCTCCGCGGTATCGGGAAGCTGTGTGTCCGGCCGGTCGGAGCTGCCGCCCTGAACCCCGCCGCCCGCATCGGCGAACAGCTCGTGGTGTCGTTCCTGCCGACGGGATCGATCACCGTCCTCAACTACGGCTACCTCGTGGTGTCCGCCGTGGGCGGCACCGTGTTCTTCCGCTCGGTGATCGTCGCGCTCATCCCGCGCCTCACCGACGCACACAACCGCGGCGGCCAGGTCGAGGTGCGCCGCTTCACGGGTCTTGGCATGCGCATCATGCTTGCGATCAGCCTGCCGCTCACCGCATTCATGGCAGTGCTCGCACGACCCGCGGCGATCGCGGTCTTCGAACGCGGTAGCTTCAAGCTGCCCGCCGCGGAGTTGCTCGGCACCGTCCTCGCCGTGTACGCCGTGAGCCTCGTGGGCTCTGCCGTCCAGCGCGCGCTGCTCGCGCCGTTCTTCGCGCGACTCGATACGCGAACTCCATTGCGCAACACCTTCTACGGGGTGCTCGCCAACCTCGTCCTGCTCCCCATCTTCGTACTGCCGTTCGGTATCCGCAATCAGATGTCGATCGTCGGCGTGGCGCTCGCGTACTCGCTCGCCCAGTACGTCAACGTCGCGCACGGCTGGTATCGCCTCTCCCAGATCGACGGGAACCCCGGCCGTGGACTGGTGGCATACACGGTGAAGCTCCTCGCCGCATCAGCGTTCACCGCCGTCGTGATGATCGCGGTGTCGTTCGCACTCGATCTGTACGGCGCGGTCGACAAGACGTATCTGCTGGTGTTCACGCCAGTCGCCGGTGTCGCCGGGCTCGCCGTGCTTGCCGTCGTGATGGCTCTGCTCAACGGGCGCGAGATGGCCGGCTGGAGGGCTGCCCTCCGGCGGGGGCGTGCAACCGCGAGTATGAGCAGCACGAGCCTCGCGGCCGATGCGACGGAGAGCGCCCCCGCGCTCGGCGGGGATGTCCTGAAATATGAGCAGGACGCCGTCGAGGACGGCGTCGACGTCGACCAGTCCGTGGACCTCGAGAGCACCTCAATAACCGCAAACTTGCCATGAAGAACGCGGCCCCGTACACTGGACAGGGAACCGTCCGCCGCTCGAGTGTCGAGGCGGCCGGTACAGCGCATCGGAAGGGGGCTCACCACGCATCTCGCGGGTTGAGCGTTCCCGAGGACAGGGGGAGGTCGTGATGGCAACGGTCTTGGTGCGTCGGACGCCGGACATCGATCTGATGTCGCGACGCTGGAAGATCATCTTCGCGGTGTGCACCGTTGCCATCCTCGGGCTCTCCATCGAGAGCAGCGTCGAGGCCGCACTTGGCGGCAGCAAGCTCCTGCTCGTCGTTCCCATCTCAGCCTTCGTCGGCCTTGGTTTCTTCGTGCTGGGGCTCGTGAACTTCGAGAACTTCGTCTTCACGACGATCGCGATCCGCGCGAGTCTCGACATCACCAAGACCGGTGCGGGCAACGGCGGTACCTCCGGCGTCAACAGCGCCACCGCGTCGGCACCGGGACTCGACCCCACCGGCGCGCTCGCGATCCTCTTCATCCTCCTCTCCTTCTTCTGGCTGCTGACGCGAATGCGCGAAGGCAGGAAGTCACCGCCGATGTCGATCCACCGGGTCTGCCTGATCCTCTTCGCGCTCGCCGGCCTCCTCAGCGTCATCGATTCCGCAAGCCCGACCGTCAGCCTGCTCGAGGCGATTCGAGTGCTGGCCGTTGTGGTCATGCTCGCCGTGCTCGAAGTGATGCTCGTCGACCGCGACATGATCGAGAAGTTGATCGCGTCGATCTACATCTCCGCGGTGATCCCGGTGGGATACACGATCTTCAACGTCGTCACCCACCATTCGCAGTTCACCAGCGGTGGTGTGAGCCGGTTCGAGGGCACGTTCGCCCAACCAAACCCGTTCGCGATCTACCTGACGCTCCTCATCGTCATGGGGGTGGCACTGATTCCCCACCTGTCGCAGAACAAGAAGATCGCCATGTCGGCGCTGCTGTTCTTCTCGGTTGTGTGCCTCTACTTCACGTACACCCGCAGCGCGTGGATCGCCACCCTCCTTGGCGTCTTCGCGGTCGCGTTCATGGGCCGCCGGCGGGTGACTCTCGTCGTCCTGGTCGCGGGCGTGATGCTCTCGCTCGCGGCGTTCCCGACGATCCTGCAACGTTTCGCGGATCTCGGCACGTCGACGAGCGCCGCCGGCTACGCGTCGAACTCACTGGCATGGCGGTTCGACTACTGGGGTCAGGTGCTCCCGCTCGCGAACGCCGACCCGATCACGGGTATCGGCCTCAACATGAGCTCACAGGAGACCAACCAGCAGAAGGAGCCGCACAACGACTTCCTGCGCTCCTACGTCGAGACGGGGATCCTCGGGACCCTCGCGTACCTCGCCCTGCTCATCAGCATGGGAGTCGTCGCACGTCAGGCAATGCGCTTCACGAAGAGCCGGCCGTCGAGCTACGAGCGATCAGTCGCCGTCGGCTTTGCAGCATGCGTGGTGGCATTCGTGCTCCTCAGCATCGTCTCCAACGTGATCACGCAGGTGGTCGTCCTCTGGTATTACGTCGCCTTCGCGGCCGCGGCGTATGCGGTCACCAGGTATAGCGAGAACGCGGCCCTTCTCGGTATGCCTCCGCCGGTCGAGGATGACGTGCCCGTGCGGGTGGGCGTGTAGCGGAGCGCGGCGCTCCGAGTCACACCACGAACCTCTGAAGCAGGCGCCCAGTGCGGATCCTTCACGTCAACAAATTCCTCTACCGTCGAGGTGGTGCCGAGGCGTACATGGAGGATCTTGCCGAGCTGCAAACAGCGGCCGGTCATACCGTCGCCTACTTCGGGATGGCGCATCCACTGAACACGCATCTTGAGTACGCGCGCTATTTCCCGGCGCACATCGAGCTCGAGCCACCGCCGCCCAGCATCTCCGGGCGTGTTCGCGGTGTCGCGCGCATGCTGTACTCGACCTCGGCGCGCCGGGGAATGGACGCAGTGCTCGCAGACTTCCGACCGGATGTTGTGCATCTGCACAACATCTACCACCAACTGTCGCCGTCGATCCTGCGTCCCGTGGCACGTCGCAGGATCCCCGCGGTGATGACGCTGCATGACTACAAGCTCGCCTGCCCCACGTACCAGTTTCTCGACCACGGCAACCTCTGTCAGGCCTGCCTCGGCGGCCACTTCCAGCACGCGATCCTGCGCCGATGCAAGGACGGCTCGCTCGGCTCGAGCGCGGTCATGGCGGGTGAGCTGTTCGTGCATACGCGCACCGGCGCGTACTCGCCGGTGCGCGTCTTCATCTGTCCGAGCCGCTTCCTCGAGGGCCGCATGCGCGAAGCCGGTGTCTATCCACCACGGATGCGACACGTGCCCCACTTCATCGACACCGCGGAGATCCCGATCAAGACCTCGCCGGGCGAAGGCGTCCTCCTCGCCGGCCGGCTGTCGCCGGAGAAGGGCGTCGATGTCGCGATTCGCGCCGTGGGCGAGATCGACGGCGGTGTGCTCGACATCGCGGGAACCGGCCCCGACGAGGCGGCGCTGCGCCGGCTCGCGGACTCGGTCGCTCCGGGCAGGGTGCGCTTCCACGGTCTCGTCGACAAGGCGGCGGTGCAGCGTCTGATGCTTGCCGCGGCCGTGGTCGTGGTTCCGTCGCGGTGGTACGAGAACCAGCCGATGGTCGTGCTCGAGGCGCTCGCGCGCGGCGTCCCCGTCGTGGGCAGCGACCTCGGCGGCATGCCGGAGTTGATCGAGGCCGGTGCCACCGGTGATCTTGTTCCCGCCAATGATCCGCACGCACTCGCGGCAGCGCTGCGTCCCTACGTGACCGACCCAGCGCACGGCTTCGCGATGCGCGACAGGGCTCGGGCGACGATCGTCGCGGAGTTTGCGCCGCAGCGCCATCTCGACCGCATCGACGCGATGTACGCGCTGGCTGCGCGCACGCTCCCGGCCCGCGCCGCATGAAGCCGGCACGCATCGCCTTCATCGGGCAGCGTGGTGTGCCGGCCACGATCGGGGGGGTCGAGCATCACGTCGAGGAGATCGGATCCCGGCTCGTGGCCCGGGGACACGACGTGACCGTCTATACGAGAGCCAACTACACGACGAGCCGCGTCACCGAGCATCGCGGCATGCGGGTCCGCTACGTCCCGACGGCACCGACCAAGCACCTGGAGGCGCTCGTGCACAGCGGCTTGTCCACCGCGACGGCGATGCTCCCGGGCGCGCAGCGAGCGGACATCCTGCATTACCACGCGATCGGTCCCTCGGTGTTCACACCGCTGCCGCGAGTGCTGAGCCGCCGTGGGGTCGTGCTCACCGTGCACGGCCTCGACTACGAGCGCGACAAGTGGGGTGTCGGCGCGCGCACCGCGCTGCGAAGCGCGGGATGGATCAGCGCACACGTGCCGCACGCAACCATCACCGTGTCGAAGAACCTGGCGGACTTCTATCTGCGCCGCTACGGTCGCGTCGCCCATTACATCCCCAACGGGGTTGCGATTCCCGTCCACCGCGAGCCGCGGCTGATCACTGAGCGCTTCGGGCTGCGCGGCGGCGACTACGCGCTGTTCCTTGGCCGGCTCGTGCCTGAGAAGGCGCCCGACCTGCTCCTGCGCGCGTTTCGAACGGTGGACACGGAGTCGCGCCTGGTGATCGCGGGCGGGTCGAGCTTCACCGACCGGTACGTCCAAGAGCTGGAGTCGCTTGCGGCGCGCGATCCGCGCGTGCTCATGGTTGGACCGGTGCAGGGCACGCTCCTCGACGAGCTCTACAGCAACGCCGCACTGTTCGTGCTGCCGTCGAGCCTCGAGGGCCTGGCGCTCACGCTGCTCGAAGCGGCGTCATACGGGCTTCCGTTGGTGGCAAGCGACATACCGCCGAATCGGGAGGTCATCGGGATCGACCGGCCAGGCGGCCGGCTCTTCCCGAGCGGCGATCAGGCGGCGCTGGCCGATGCCATCGCATCGACGCTCCGCGCTCGGCATGATGCTCGCGCGGACGCGCGTCTCCTCGGTGATCGCATCACCCGCGAGTACGACTGGGACGAGGCGACTGAAGCCACCGAAGCGGTGTACGAACGCGTCCTGGGTCGGTGACTACGACGTCTCGTAACCGTAGGCGCGGAGTGTCGACCCGATCGCGCGCTCGAGCTGCGCGAGGCTCGCGGGGTCGAGGTCGCGGCGGAAGCCCTGCACACGTCCGGCCTCGAAGGGATATGCGACGAACTCCCGCTCGAACTCGTCGGTCCATTCCAGCCCGATGAAGTCGGCGATGGCCTCGATGTGCCGACGCGGCTCGGCCACAACGTCCTCGTAGCGGACCTGCAGCCACTGATCGTCGGGTACATCGGCACGCGCGCGCTCGAACGCCTCGATGAGCAACTTCCAGCCAAGTCCGGCGAGAACGACGAACGATCGTCCGGACTCCTCCCAGTCGGCGGCCAACTCGGGGGAGAGCGGTCCGAGGTGCCAGGCCTCCGGACCCTGATAGCCGCGCCACCAGCCCATCTGCAACCACGAGTTGGCGACCGCGCGCCCGTCACGGATGACGTGAACAAATCGCGTCTCGGGGAACGCCGCTCGGATGAAGCCGGCGCGCGGCCACCCCGTCAGGTGCTGAATGAAGACGTCGCACTGCTGCGCAGCCATCCGGCGCTCGAAGAAGCTTCGGAACCTGCCCTGCAGCCAGGGCGTGGCGTCCTCAGCGCCGAGGTCTCGAAACGGCATCGACATGATCGGTGCGACCTGCCGGTCGAGGATCTTCCAGGCCTCGGCAGGGGCGATGCGAAAACGGCCGAGCTCCACGAGCGTGCGCCGGTCGTGGAACGGACGCATCTTCGGATCACGGGGTGGCGAGAGCCGGTGAAGCCGGTTGTTCCACGTGCCCTTGAGGTTGAGCAGGCTCAGCTTGTCATCGAGGTTGGAGACGAACCCGACCCCCCCATGACGGCTGACGACCTCCACGATTGGGGTCGATCCGCATCTCCCCGTCCCGAAGCAGACGACGAACATCAGCGAGCCCTGTCAGCCATCGCAATCAGGGTAACCTGCCCCTGGCTTCGGGCGGTCGATGACAACCTGCACCAAATCGCTGACGAGAAGAAGGCGCCCCGCCGGTCGAAATCGTCGGAGCGCCCGTAAGGGGGGCAGGGGGTCGCGGGTGTCAGACCGCCGGAAGCCGTATCACCCAGTGTGAGACGTGAGGCTCGGTCCGGAGTGCAGGAAGGCGTGGCGAGCTGGACGGAACCCAGCCGCGAGGCCTGTCGCGCTCCTGAAACCAATCTGCATCGACGTGGTGCTCCTCATTGTGAGCCTATCCCCAATGCAGGCAGTATCGGGCAGTATGGTGCAGGATCGCAAGTCGCACGCCAAATCCGGCCGGAGCAGGCTCTCGGATCTCCGCTCCCAGAGGCAGGCGGATGCAACCAATCCCAGCGAGTGGACCCAGGCGGGACTCGCCCGTAAGGTGGGAGCTTCAGTGCGCTCGGTGAAGGCGTGGGAGGCCGGCGACACGGTGCCCCGCGATTTCTACCGGCGCAGGCTGGCCAGGGCGCTCGGAGTCAGCGTCGACGACTTGGGATTCTGATCGGTGCGGCCGGCGGCTAGAACGAGCCGAGGGGGTCGCCGTTCGACGGATCAGCCGCCGCGCCGAGATAGCCGAGGCCGAACGCCTCCTCGATGGCGCGCAGCGTGCCGTAGAGATTGCCTGGTGTTGAGACGGTTCCCTGCCCAAGCGCGTCGTTCGAGATGACCACCATCGGCACCTGACCGCCCCCCGTGCCGGACTGGGCATCGTTCTCGTCCATGGTCACGATCACCGTGCTGTCGAAGTTGGTGAACCACGGCGATGAAAGCACCGGGGCGATGTTCGCCTTGAGCCATGCGTCACCCTGCTGAACCGTACCGTCGTGCATGTCGTCGTTGAGGTTGGGGGTGATCCACACGAACTGCGACGCACCCGGGCCATTGAGGTCGGAGAGCAGCCCCGCAGCTCCGGGGTACGGGACGACGTTACCGGCGCAGCCGTTGTTGAGCACGTCATTGAAGAAGACGAACGGGTCGTGCTTTCTGGCGTAGAGCCCGGCCGATCCGACGGTGTCGCACGGCGACGGCATCGACTCCATGTACGCCGTCCACGGGATGCCGGCGCTGTTCAGCTGCCCGCCGAGACTGGTGGCGTTGTAGCCACCCGTGCACGCGTCCGAGGCACACCCGAACGTGCTCCCGGCAGTCACCGCCAGGTAGTTCGGCAATGATGGGTGCGAAATCCCATTCCAGTTGGTGTAGGTCGCGTACTGCGAGGCGAGCGAACACAGATAGGGGTCGCTGCCGCACGAGCCCAGCGTGGCCTGGTACCCCTTGTTCTCCTCCATGATCACCATCACGTGTCTCGTCTGCGACGTCACGGTCGGGGTGGCGGTTGGGGTGGCGGTTGGGGTGGGCGTCGCGGTCGCCGTCGGTGTGGGAGTCGGGGTTGGCGTCGATGATGCAGTCGGTGTTGGCGTTCCTGTCGGGCTCGGCGTCGGTGTGAGCGACGGCGACGGCGACCCGCTCCCCGCGACATCGAAGGTGGCGATCGTCGCCGTCCAGACCACGGGCGCGCTCAGCACGGCGCTGTAGCTCTCGATCCCGCTGCCTGGGACGACCTCCCAGGCCGCCTGCTCGCCGGTCATGCTGGATTTGACCGTCGACTGCTCAACCGGAGTGGTCGTGAAGCTGCCCGTCTGGCCGTCGGGGGTGACATTGGCGTTCCAGCCGACGTCGGCGATCACGATGTCCTGTGATGACGCCGCCGCCGCGCCGGTCGAGGCGTTGGCGCTCGCGTCGCCCGCGCTCGAGACATTGTCGAGCGGGTTTGAGGCTGCCCCTGCCACGTCGAGCACTGTCATGGCGATTGCGGCGTCCCCGCTCAGCGTCACTGTGACGCTTCCCTGTGGATCGATCGATGCCGCGTCCGCGCTAAACCAGACCTCTTCGTCGGCCTGCGCCCCCTGGGTGAGCCTGTTGGCGGAAACCCAGGTGTTTCCCGAGGAATCGGTGACCCCGGTGACCGCCTCGTAGCCCTGGAGGTCCCGGTTCTTGATGGTCGCCACGAGGAGGTCACCCGCCACGGTCGCGGAGGTCGGGGACAGGGACAGCGACGAGTTGAGCGAGTCGTTGGCCCCGCCGAACGACTGGATGACACCGATGCTGGCGCCAACGGGGGAGAAGCGAGCGAGCGGCAGCGCGGCGATCAGCATCGCGCCCACGAGCGTGAGGATCGCGGCACCCCCCCGAACAACGATCCCGCGACGTGGTCTGATCCTGAGGATGTGACGCCGGCGATATACCTTGAGGCCCGTACGCCGCCGGACCCTGAACACCGCCGACCACGTGTGCAGCCGGCGCCGCCTCGAGCGATCCCTATCGCTCATGGGTATCTAAGCCAATTGGCGTTTGCTTGCACCAATCCCCCGCACACCTCGGTCCGCCAGCAACGCGCTGCGGAAGCCGGAGCTTCCACCGCGGTTACACCCTACCACCATCGGACGCGCACCTGCCACAAGCGCCGAATGCTTTCGTCACATAAAGCATTTCGTATCCTTCAGAAGCACGGTTCATCCGAACAATGAGATGCGGTCCCGTTGCGAGGTTCCGCCGCCCCGAGCAGAAGAAGTCATTCGTCCGCATCGATGGCACGCAGCGTCCCGCACTGATCGCCGGTGATCGCGAGACTCCCGTCTCCGGCAAAGACACCCCGTGAACGAAGTCGCCGTGCAGAGTGACGTCTCAAAATCACGTTGCTTCAGGCAAAATTGCCCGGCGTGGACCTCGTGACCTCGTGCTCTCGCTGTCTCGAGGCCCATCGCTTGCCGGGCTTCGCGTTCCCCCCACGCTCGAGGAGCGGCCAGCTTAGCAGGACGACCTACGGTCTTTCGCTGATGACTCGGTGCTGCGAAGCCTTGCACCGCGTCGCGCGCGGACGCATGTCGCACGAACCTGCGCGATGCTGCACCATGCTGCATCTCGTCGCGACGGACACGTGTCAAACGTCGTACCATGCGTCGCTTCTACGAGGTGGGTCCGCACCGCCACGGGTCACCGAAGCCGTCGATGACCTCTGTGGTACGCGGTGACTTTGGTGTGGGGGAATCACGTGGGCGTAGGCGGGGCATGCCACGACTCCGACCTGTGTCGGCACTCACACGTGCCCGGCGCGAGGCGAGCACGGCTGCTGGCGTGGTCGGCAGGCATCATGCTCGTGCTGGCCGCATGCGGGCAGAGTGCAGCGAGCCCCGCGGGTGCCCCGGTGCCGGTCGCCGGCCCCGGGTCCGCGGACAGCGCCTTCGGTCATCCGACGGCGCTCGCCCAGGCCGCAGAATCAGCGACGCCATCCCCACAGGTGACGAACACCCCGGGATCCAACCGTGGTCCGACATCGACGCCCAACCGCACGTCGGGGCCGACGCACACTCCGACGGGCAAGCGCAACAAGCTGCTCTGGCCGTTCGCAAGCACGAGCATCTGGAATATGCCGATCGGTCGCGGCGCGGTGTACGTCCCTGCGCATATCGGTCGGCCCACGAGCCAGACGCTGAGCTCCGACGAGGACATCATCATCATGGACCCGAGTGCGCCCATGGTCACGCTGATGCACAGCGGCGTCGGCTGGAGCGGTGGCAGTCGCTGTTCGGGCAACGGCCCGGCGCTCGTCTCGGTCCCGATCCCGAGCGACTTCACAGTCCCGAGCAACGGTCACAACGACGCGCTCGCGGTGCTGATGCCCGACGGCCGGACCGTCGTCCAGGGACAGCCGTTCGCGCGTTGCGCTGCCGGAGGCGTGGGGACGATCATGGACCTCGCGCCCTCAGACAACCTTTACGGCAACGGCATCCTCGGCGCGCACGGCGGGTCCGGGCTCAGCTCACTGGGCGGCACCATCCGTCTCAACGAACTCGTCCTGGGCGGCGAGATCCGCCACGCGCTCAAGGTCAACGTCGACGCGTCAACCGATCTGTACCCCAACCCCGGATTCCGTTGGCCGGCCATCCGTCGTGACTCGTGCGCCCCGGGCTGCTACGGCGGCAACACGCCGGCCATGGAGATGGGATCTCTGCTCGCGATCCCGATCACCGTGAACATCAACGCGCTCGGCCTCGAGACCACCCCGGGACGGATGCTCGCGTGGACACTCCAGAACTATGGTGCTTACGTCGCCGACAACACGACCCGGAGCGTCTTCTCCATCGAGACCGAGAACGGCCCGAGCGGTGAGGTCGTGAGCCAGTTCCAGCAGGACTGGGGCTTTCCGTTCCAGGCGCCGGCAGGGAGCGGTACGCCGTGGTCGCATGACATCAACGTGATCATTGCCAACCTCGACGTTGTCGCCAACAACGGCCCGGCGAGCGTCGGCGGTGGTGGCACTCCGCTGCAGCCGCTCGCACCGCCGATCGGGAACTGATTCCCGCCCCCCGAGCGGTGCGCAGCGTGCGCACCGCTCGGGGGCGGATTAGTGCTTCGTGAGCGTGGGCGAGCCGAACGGTCTGGGCGCGTCGCGGTCGACGCGCGCGACGACTATCCGACGGCGCCGGTGCGTCATCCGAAGAAGGACGAGATGCTGACGGCCGAAGCAGCGCTGCCGAGGAATCCGAGTCCGTATACCGTCTCGATCGAGCGCAGGATGTTGTAGTGATTGATCGACGTCGTGATCGCGCCCTTCGCACGCGCGTTGTTGGAGATGACGACCGTCGGGATCTGGTTGGTCGTGCCGGCGTCACCCTCGTCCATCGTCACGATGACGGTCGAGTTGAAGTTCAGGAACCACGGGCTCGCCAGGATCGGCGCGATGTTCGTCGCGAGCCACGCGTCGCCCTGTTGCACGGTGCCGTCGTGCATGTCGTTCGTGAGGTTCGGAGAGATCCACGCGAAGTCCGGGGCGCCCGCACCGTTCAGGATGCTGAGCGCGGACGCTTGTCCCGGGTACTCCTGGATGTGGCACGTGCCGGTGTAGTTGTCCTTGAAGAAGCCGAACGGGTTGTGCTTGAGCGCGTAGCCTCCGGAGCTACCGCCCCCCGTGTAGCACGGGCTCGGCATCGACTCCATCCATCCGGTCCACGGAATGCCCTTGGCGCTCAACTGGCCGCCGAGGTCGGTCTGCGCAAGTGAGTTGGCCGTGCACGAGCTGTCCGTGGTGCACCCTTGAATGCCGCCCGACGCGAACGCCACGTAGTTCGGCTCGCTCGGGTGCGATACCCCGTGACTGTTGGTGAAGCTGGCGTACTTGGCAGCGAGTGAGCAGAAGTAGGGATCCGCGGAACACGTTCCGAGTGTTGCCGCGTACCCCTTGTTCTCCTCCATGACCACGAGGACATGCGGAGCTGTCGGAGGCGGCGGAGGAGTCGGGCTGGGCGTCGGCGTCGGCTGAGGGGTCGGCGTTGGTGTCGGCCCCGGGGTGGGTGCCGGCGTCCCTGTCGGCGACGGTGTGCCGGTGGGGCCCGGCGTCGCGGACGGGGTCGGCTTGGGATGCCGATGTTCGCCGGGAGTCGACTCGGGCGACGGCTTGGATCGCCCATCTCCCTGTCCGGGATCGCCCGTCGGATCACCGAACGATGTGTTCGCGACCGGCGCGCCGAGTGCGCCGCCGACCGGCAGGGTGGTCGCCGCCTGCGCGCACCCTGCTACCAGGATCATCACGCCGAGGGACCAAACGGCACCCTTTATCCGGCTGGGAGTCAACGCTCCGTGTTGGTGACGCGCGTCAGCGTCGTCTCGTCTCGATCTGAAGTCCATGTGCTTCCTCCATGCCGGGAGTCACCGCATGCCAGGACGTCATCGAGAAGGCATCGGCAACCCGGCGGGCTCCGTTGTCGGAGCTCCGTGGTTTTGCGAACCCGCCTCGCAGCGGGGTTGCGTTTTGCGACATCGCCGACACTACGCCGGCCTCCGGTTTCGTTTTACGAGGCAACCGCGCCGTTACCGGTGCGTTGCCGGAACACCAATCGAGACCAGGCGATCCGCACATCTCTGCAACGAAATCACTGTCTCGGACGACAGGATTCGTTGCACGTCGAAGTGGATGCTTCCGGTCTCGGGTCACGGTCAGTTGCCGATCGGTGGTGCGAGCGGTTGCAGCGGGGTACCGCCCCCGCCGATGCTCGCCGGTCCGTTGTTGGCGACGACGTTGAGATTCGCGAGTATCACGTTGATGTCGTGCGACCACGGCGTACCGCTGCCGGCCGGCGCCTGGAAGGGGAAGCCCCAGGTCTGCTGGAACTGCGTCGCGACGCTCCCGCTCGGGCTGTACTCCGTCTCGATGGAGAAGACGCTCCGCGCGGAGTCGTCGGCGACATACGCTCCGTAGTTCTGGAGGGTCCAGGCGAGCATCCGCCCGGGGGTCGTTTCGAGGCCGAGGGCGTTGATGTTGACGCTCGCAGGGATCGCGAGCAGCGATCCCATCTCCATGGCCGGTACGGAGCCGCCGTAGCAGCCGGGTGCGCATCCATCGTGGCGGACCGCGGGCCAGCGATATCCGGGGCTCGGGTAGAGATCGGTCAACCCGTCGACGTTCACCTTGAGGGCGTGGCGAATCTCAGCGCCGGGAACGAGCTCGTTGAGCCGGATCGTGCCGCCCAGCGCGCTGAGCCCGGACCCGCCGTGCGCCCCGAGGATGCCCGCTCCATAGAGGTTGTCGGACGGGGCGAGTGCAAGCACGGTGCCCACGGCGCCGGCCGCGCAGCGCGCGAACGGCTGTCCCTGGAGAACCGTCTGCCCGTCGGGCATGAGCACGGCGAGCGCGTCGTTATGGCCGTTGCTCGAGACGATGAAGTTGCTCGGTATTGGAACCGATGCCAGCGTGGGACCGGTTCCGACGCAGCGGTTCGCACCGCCCCAGCCGGCGCCGCTGTGTATGAGCGTGACGAGCGGCGCCGTCGGATCCATCACGATGATGTCCTGGTCCGTGGTCAGGCTCTGGATCGTCGGTGGAGCGATGTGGGCCGGCACGTAGACGGCGCCGCGGCCGATCGGCATGTTCCAGATGCTCGTGCTCGCAAACGGCCAGAGCAGCTTGTTGCGGGTGCCCGGTGCCGGGGTCGGCTTGGGGGAGGGAGTGGGTGTCGGTGCCGCGGTGGGGGTGGGCCCAGCCGTCGGGTTTGCCGTTCCGCTCGGTTCCGCCGATGCGGTGGGACTGCTTCCCGGAGACGGCGACTCACCCGGCAGTGGCGGGCTTGGACCGCCGGCCGGCCGGGCGGATCCCGAGCGCGAGCCGCTGCCGGGGCTGAGCACGTTCGATCCGGGGGCATGCATGCCCGCCGCGTTGCGCACCGAACCCGCTGCGTCCAGAGAGTGGTTGGTGGCGAGCTGTCCCGCACCCTGACCGCACGCCGCGACCGCGACCATGATGCCGACCGACCACACGACGAGGCGTCCACGTCTCAGCGTGAATGTGCGAGGTCGCTGACGGAGGTCGGAATCGTTCGGTCTCGATCTGAGGTCCATGTGGTTCCTCCATGCCGGAGTCACCACATGCCGTAGACGTCAACGAGAGAGGCATCGGCAACCCGGCTCGCTCCCGTTTCCGGAGCTCCGTGGTTTTGCGGACCCGCCTCGCAGCGGGGGTGCTATTGACGACGTCGCCGACACTACGCCGGGCTGCTCGTGCGTTTCCGTGCGGCAACCGGGCCGTTACCGCCGCGTCGCGCGATAGCCAGATCTACGCTGCACTGAGCTCGAGCGAGGCAAATCGCCGCCTTCGATCGCACTCGCGTCTCGACGTCCGCATCCGCATGCTACGGTTGCCGCACGACCGGTGGCAGGACCGGGATGCAGCTTGAGGATCGAGTGCTAGAGAGGGTTCGTTCCCCACGGCGCCTGAGATGGGGAAGCGCCATGGCGCTGGGTGTTCTGGGCGCGACGACGTATGCCGTCTCGTCAACGCCTTCGAAAGCCGCGTCGAGCAAACCGCACATCATGGTGATCGTCGAGGAGAATGCGGGCTTCGAGAGCGCGCAGGGGACGCCGTTCGTCATCGGCAACCCCAATGCCCCCTACATCAACAGCCTCGCAAGAACGTACACGTCGGCGACGCACTGGTTTGCCAATCAGCACAACAGTCCCAACGACTACATGGACCTGATCTCGGGGTCGAACCAGGGGTTGAGCCAGGGGATCAGACCTCCATACACGAGCACGACACTCGTCGATGAGCTCAACGCGAACAACATCAGCTGGAAGGCTTACATGGAATCGATGCCTTCCCCGTGCGCGACCGGCTCCACGGGCCTCTATTCGTCCGACCACAACCCGTTCAGCTATTTCAGCGACTACCGTTCGCTCTGCTCAGGCGGCAACGGCGTCGTTCCGTACCCGCAGCAGGGACTGCAGAGCGACCTGAACAGCAGCAATCCGCCAGACTTCGTGTGGATCACGCCGAACGTCTGCGACGATATGCACGATGCGGGGTCGCCATGCGGACCCGACGTCGTGACGAACGGCGACGACTGGTTGCGCGACAACCTCCCCGCCGTGCTGTCGTCAAGCTGGTACGCCGACGGCGGCATCATCATCCTCACCTGGGACGAGAGCACCAACGGCGATAAATCGGGCGGTACGTTCGGCAACGGCGGGCAGATCCCGACGATCGTCATCAGCGCGAACTCCCACAGCCCGTTCGACGCCCCGGGGGATCACTTCGCGACGCTGCGCGGCATCGAGGAGGCGTATGACGTTCCTTTGCTCCGCAGCTCATCGGACCCGAGCTTCGGTGACATCACGCCGGCATTCGGCGTTCCGATCCTCGCACCGCCGCCGACAGTGACCTCCGTGACGCCGAGTGACGGTGCTGCGAGCAGCAGCGCGCTCGTCACGATCAACGGCGGCAACTTCAGCGGACCCGGCTTCACGACATCGAACGTTCGCTTCGGTGGCAGCGATATCCTCGCGGGCAACACATACCCGTGCGCGGGCTCGAGGGAGGGATGTTTCGCCGTCATCAGTCCCACGCAGATCAGCGCGTATACACCGACGGAGCTGACGGCGGGAACTACCGACGTCGTCGTGGTGACTCCCGGAGGGACGAGTCCGACCAACATCGCCGACGAGTACACCTCCGTGGCACCAGGTGCCTACACGGCCCTCACGCCTTTTCGCGTGTGTGACACGCGAGCACACGTCAAGCCGGCCAACCAGTGCACGGGCGAAACGCTCGGAGCCCGCGGTGAGCTGACGCTGCAGGTCACCGGAGTCCACGGCGCGGGCGGCCAGGTGGTACCCGCTGGCGCTCTTGCCGCCGTCATCAACCTCACCGGTATCGACGAGAGCACCAGCGGCACATACCTGACCGCGTTCCCCGCGGGTGGCAGGGCCCCGGTCGCCTCGAACATCAACCTCACCGGCGGAGCAACGCAGGCGAACCTCGCGATCGTGCGACTGAGCGCGAGCGGCATGATCACCCTCTTCAACGCAGCCGGAGTCACCGACGCGATCGTCGACGTCCAGGGCTACTTCGCTCCACCGAGCGCGCCGCCGGTGGCCGGCACCTATCACAGCATGCCGCCGCTGCGCATCTGCGACACCCGCGCCAACACAAAGACCGAGTGCGCCGGCGCGACGTCGGTCCCGCTCCAGGCCAACACATGGCGCGACGTGGTGCTCTCCGGCCTGCCGCCCGGGTCGACCGGCGGCCCGTCGATCCCGACGGACGGCACGGCTGCGGCCGCGGTGTTGAACCTCACGGCGACCCAGGGCACCAGGGCGACCTATCTCAGCGTGGCTCCGCCGAACAGCAGCGACCAGTGTCCCTCGGGCGCGCCGTCCGCCTCCAACCTCAACCCCGGCGCTGGTCTCACTCTGCCCAACCGCATCGTGGCGTCACTCGGTCCGCGTCAGGACATCTGCGTCTACAACGCCGTCGGGAGCACCGAGTTCTTCATCGACGTCGACGGCTGGTTCGGCAACGGCACGGAGACGGCCACCGGAGCCCTCTTCTACGCAGTCCCGCCCACGCGGATCTGCGACACCCGGACCGGCTCGGCGACCGAATGCGCCGGCGAACCCCTGACCTCGAATGGCGCGAGGCTCGTCCCGGTCGCCGGGGTCGCGGTGGTGCCGACAACGGGCGGCTCGACGCTGCCGCTGGCGATCGTGGCCAACCTGACGGGCGTGGCGGGGAGTGTGGCGACCTACTTCACCATCTACCCGAGCGACGCCGCACCGAGGCCTGTCGCGTCCGATCTGAACCCCGTCGCGAGGGTCACCATCGCGAACCTGGCCATCGTCGGGCTTGCGACGACCGGGAACACGACCGGCGACCTGGACCTCTACAACGCTGTGGGGAATATCAACGCCATCCTCGACGTCGCCGGCTGGTTCCAGTAGGGCCTCGCGCTGTGGCCGCCAGGGCTGGGAAACTCCTACTGGCTTGTCGGGAACCGATCGGGTACGATAAAGCTGGCGCAATGCCTCGGATCGTTTGACGCAATCCTTCAGGGGGGCCCCATGTGCGGGAACCCGTCCTGAGGCGCACGGCAAAGAGATAGACGTGGGGGGTTCCCGGTGGAAGGTATTCGCGTGGTCGGACTGCTCTGCAGGGGTAACGGGTGACGGACGGCTGGCACGCCGACCGATCCGGGGCCGACGGCTGGCACCGTGAAACCACCTGGGCTCGACCTGTGGCTGCGCGACCGCGGCGCCGGCTGAGGGCGCGATTCGGCCTTCGACTAGTCGGCAGAGCCGCGGGCGCGTCGACCTTCCTCGTGGTGGGATCGCTCCTGCTTGCCGGCCTGGTCTCGCAGGCGCCGGTGAGCTTCGCGAACGCCTCGGCGGGCGTCGTTCAGTCGTTTGGATCCGCCAACACGACAGCCGGTACCACGCTCTCGAAGAGCCCGACGGCCGCGACCGCGGCAGGCGACCTGCTCGTCGCGGTGATCAGAACGCGCAACACGACGGCGAAAGCACCGGTGAGCAGCGTCACGGATTCAGCTTCCAATCACTGGGTCAGAGCCGCAACCACCACCCAAGGGAGTCAGGCTGACGGGGAGATCTGGTACGCCGCGAGTGCAGCCGCGCTCACCACGGCGCAATCGATCACCGTCACCCTGGCTGCCAGCTCGGCGATTGCATTCACCGTCGTCGACATCACCGGTGCAACCGCTTCGCCGCTGGACGTGATCGCAACCAAAGGCGGGGCCACCCAACCGGCTTCGACAGGCACGACCGTGGCGACCGCCCAGGCCAGCGAGATCGCAATCGGCGACATCGGCTGGAACAGCAGCACCGGCACCGTGAGTGGTCAGACCTCAGGCTACACGGTCCTCCCCACGCAGAACGCCACCGTCAGCGGGGAAGGTGCCAGTGAACAGGGGGCATGGCAGCTGCTGTCAGCGACGGGCGCCCAAAGCTACTCGGCAACCCTCAGTTCGTCCACCGTGGCCTGGACCGGCGTGATCGCGACCTTCAAGCTCGGCGGGTCATCCGCACCGACGATCACCGCCTTCAGCCCCGCGAGCGGTGCTGTCGGCACGATCATCTCCATTGCGGGCAGCGGCTTCACCGGCGCCACCTCCGTGAAGTTCAACGGGGTCGCCGCGACGACGTTCGTGATCAAGGACGACGGGCACATCAACGCGACCGTCCCCTCGGGAGCCGCGAACGGGTCGATCAGCGTGACGGTTGGGGCGAGCACGGGTTTCTCGCCGACATCCTTCACGTTGCTCTCGAGCCCGCCTGCGCCGACGATCAGCGGCTTCAGTCCGCCCAGCGGTCCGGTGGGCGCCGTGGTGACCATCACCGGGACGAGCTTCTCAGGCGCGACGGTCGTGAAGTTCAACACGACATCGGCCACGACGTTCTCCGTGACCGACGACGCGCACATCAGCGCAACGGTGCCGGCGGGGGCGACAAGCGGTCCGATCTCGGTGACTGCGCCGGGTGGTGGACCGGTGACGTCGTCGGGCACCTTCACCGTCACGACGGCCCCTGCTGCGCCACACATCATGCTCATCGTCGAGGAGAACCACTCCTACAACGGCACGGGCGGAATCATCGGCAACACCGCACACGCCCCCTACATCAACAGCCTCGCGCAGAAGTACCAGTCCGCGACCAGTTGGTACGCGCCCGACCACGGGAGTCCGCTCGACTACACGTCGCTCCTCGCGGGGAACACCGATGGCTCGATCACCAAGCCTTCGTCCGATACGACGCTCGTCGACGAGCTCCAGAGTGCGGGCTACACCTGGGGCGCGTACTTCGAGGCGATGCCGTTCAGCTGCGACACTGCGAACTCGCCGGCGGGATCGAACGCGTCCACCGCGCTGTACGCGCTCGACCACAACCCGTTCACCTACTACTCCTCCACGCGGACGACGGCCGCATGCCAGAACAATATCCCCGTCGCGGCGCCATCGAACCCCTACCAGCCCAATCCCCCCTATCCGTTCGCGTCCGTCATGAGCGGCAGCTCGCTTCCGGACTTCATGTTCGTCGTCCCCGACAACTGCGATGAGATGCACTCGGAATGCCCCGCGAGCGGGAACAACGAACCAGACAATGCCGACAAGTGGCTGGCAAACAATCTCCCCGCGATTCAAGCGTCGTCCTGGTACGCGCAGGGTGGCATCGTCATCGTCACCTGGGACGAGGCGGCCACTGGAGACAACTCCGCATGGGTCAACGGCGGCCTATGCCCGTCACTGGGCACTGCGCCCTTCTGCGGCGGCAACCCGGTCAAGACCGGTGGCCACGTCCCGACCATCGTGATCTCGGCGGCGAATGCAACCAGCACCACGCACAACTACTGCGCCGGCGGCAACCTCTTCGGGATCACTCGCGCGATCGAGGAGGACTACGGCGTCGGCCTCCTCAGCAACACGGCGAACGCCGGCAATGGAGATCTCCTGCCGGCGTTTGGTGCGACGTCCAGCGGTTGCATCGGTGGGACGGTGACCGACGCCACAGCAACGGGGCATCCGGTGCTCGCGGGAGTCACCGTCACCTGCTCGTGCCAGACCGCGCCTGCGACGACGAATGCCTACGGCAACTACTCGTTCGGGAATGTCGCTCCCGGATCGTACAGCCTCACCTTCAACGACAACGGATACGTCACCCAGGTCGTCTCGAGCGCGTCCGTGACCGCGGGCAACACAACGACGCAGAACGTGGCTCTTGCGGAGGCCGGCTCCATCAGCGGCAAGGTCACCGACGCGAGCACGCTCGCAGCTGTTGCGAACGCCACCGTCACGTGCTCATGCCTCACCGGCGGCAGTGCGACCTCCGACAGCAGCGGGAATTACACGCTGGCCAATGTGCCCCCCGGCTCCGGCTATTCGGTGACGTTCAACGCGACCGGCTACCAGACGAAGATCATCACGGGTGTCTCCGTCACCGCGAATACGGTGACCACGGAGAATGCGGCGCTCAGTGAGCAGCTCGGTGGCATTACCGGGACGGTTACCGACTCACTCACGCACAATGGGATCAGCGGTGCCTCTGTGACCTGTAGCGGATCGCCCACATGTACGGGCGCAACGACCGCGACCGACGGGACCTACACGATCAGTGGCCTCGCTCCCGGGACGTACCACCTCATTGCCGCCGCTACGGGGTACCCGTCTTCCGCATCGACGCCCGTCACCGTGGGCACGACAACCGCAACCCAGAACTTTGGGCTCACGCCGAACTCTGGGTCCATCAGCGGAACGGTCACCGACTCGATCAGCGGTCTGCCGATCAACGGCGCCACCGTCGCGTGCTCAGGGCCGCCGACATGCGCAAGCGCCACGACGAACACGACCGGTACCTACACGATCAGTCCTCTCACCGAGGGTACCTACCAGCTCGTCGCGTCGGCGCCGAACTACACCACGTCATCGACAACCCCGGTTGTCGTCGGACCGGGCGGCACGCCATCGCAGCCCTTCGCGCTCGCACCCACCCCGGGAACGATCACGGGCATCGTGAAGGACTCGGTCACGAACGCCGTGGTCAGCGGTGCGTCTGTCACGTGCAACGGGCCGCCGGCGTGCACCGGTACCACGACCGCGTCTGACGGTAGCTACACGCTCACGGTCGAGCCCGGGAGCTACACGGTCGTGTTGGCCCAGACCGGCTACGCCACGACGACGCAGTCCGGGGTCGTTGTGACGTCTGGCAGTCCGACGGCGGGACCGACCTCGTTGACACCTTCTCCGGGAACAATCAGCGGAACGGTGACCGACTCGATCACCAATGTGCCGATCAGCGGCGCGACGGTCGCATGCAGCGGCCCGCCCTCGTGCACCAGCGTCACGACCGGCGGCGACGGTACGTACGCACTGACCGGTCTCAGTGAGACGACCTACCAGGTGTTCGCTTCCGCGACGAATTACACGACGTCGACGACGACCGCGGTCGCCGTTGGACCGGGCGGAAGCCCGACGCAGGACTTCGCACTCGTGGCAAACCCAGGCACGATCAGCGGACATGTCTACGAGTCCGACGGCAGCACGCCAATTCCCGGCGCGACCGTCGGCTGCACGGGCACCCTCAGCTGCGGTCCGACCACCTCGGACGGCGGTGGTTTCTACAGCCTCACCGGCCTCACCGAGGGTAGTTACCAGCTCACCGCGTCGATGACCGGCTTCTCCTCGGAGACGTTCACGGTTGTGGTTGGGCCGGGCGGATCGCCAACCCAAGATTTCGAACTCATCGCCGGCCCCGGAACGATCACAGGGACGGTCATCGACTCCGTCACAAAAGCCCCGATCAGCGGAGCGTCCGTCACCTGCATCGGCCCGCCGACATGCACCGGGACCACGACGGACACCAGCGGCAATTACACCCTGACCGTCGCGCCCGGAACGTACACGGTCCAACTTTCTGACAGCGGGTACGTGACGACGTCCACCGGGACCCTTGTTGTGACGACAGGGAATCAGACGGCCGGCCCCGATTCGATGGATCCCGATCCGGGCACGATCAGCGGCACCGTTACCGATTCGATCACCAATGCGCCGATCAGCGGTGCGACAGTCGGCTGCAGCGGATCGTCGACCTGCACGAGCACCCTGACCGCCACCGACGGTTCCTACACCCTTACAAGCCTCACTGAGGGGACGTATCAGGTGTTCGCGTCAGCGACCAACTACACGACATCGACGGCGACGCCTGTCGCCGTCGGACCGGGCGGAAACCCGACGCAGAACATCGCGCTCACTCCATTGTCCGGGACGATCAGCGGCACGGTGACGGCGGCTGCCGGTGGCGCCGGCCTCAACGGCGCGTCCGTCTCCTGCACCGGGACACCGACCTGCACGAGCACTCTCACGAGCGACAGCGCGGGTGACTACCAGCTCACCGGTCTCCCCGAGGGGACATACCAGATCACAGCTTCCATGCCGGGCTTTAATCCGGAGACCCTGCCGGTCGTCGTCGGCCCCGGCGGCACCGTAACGCAGAACTTCCAACTCACGGCAGCAACCGCCAGCCTGGGCATCGCCACGAGCTTCGGCGCTGCAATGGGAACCACCGGGAGCAACACGCTGACCGCCACGCTGCCCAGCGGTTCCACGGGAGCCGGTGACCTCCTTGTCGTGGTCGTCCGGAGTCGCACCGCGACAGCCTTCACGCCGGTTTCGAGCATCGCCGACTCCTCGGGGACGAATGTGTGGACGGCGCCCCCGGCGGGACTCAAGAGCCAGAAGATCCAGGCCGACGAGGAGATCTGGTATCTGCCGAACGCCGCGAGCGTGACCAGCGTGACGGTGACCATGAGCGGAACAACATCCGTCGCAATGACGGTGCTCGATGTCACCGGTACGTCGGCATCGCCGCTGGACAAGACGTCGTCGACGTTCAACAGCAGCACCGCGGCGACAACCGGAACCACTTCGCTCACCACGCAGGCCAATGAGATCGTCATTGGTGCCATCGCATGGAACGGTGCGGAAAGCTCCGGTTTCCCCAACACGTTCACATCCGGGTTCACGACCACCGGCACCGGCCTCCAGGAGGTGTCCAAGGTGAGTAACTTTGTCGCCGGTGAGCAAACTGCGTGGGAGGTCTTGGGCAGCACCGGCACACCGAGCTTCTCCGGAACCCTGAGCGCCTCCGTCGCATGGACCGGCGTCATCGCAACGTTCCACTAGAAGGCGGCGGGGATGAGGACGCCGCTGCCACCACCTCGCAGATATCATGTACGGGTGAGGGAGGGATGATCGACAGCAGTCGCAGCGCCCGGCGCTCACACGGTCATGCTTTCGCGACCTCGCTGCGTGCCGTTGCCGCACTGACCCTCGTCCTGAGCGGGACCGTCGGTGCAGGGAGCCGGGCCATCGCGAGCACCGCGGTACCCGCGGCCCAGACCCTTCGCGCCGCGACAATTTCGTCCCACGGCACAGTGGGCTCCGCCTCGACTGCAATCCACAACGCAGCGCCGGCGTCGTCGAATCCCCCGCACATCATGGTGATCGTCGAGGAGAACGAGAGCTACAGCAACATCATCGGCAGCTCGAGCGCGCCGTACATCAACAGCCTCGCGAACACGTACGCGTCGGCGACCAATTGGTATGCGGTGCAGCACAACAGCCCGCACGACTATCTGGACCTCATCGTCGGCTCGGACCTCGGCCTGCCCGCCGGCAAGCCGTACGCGAACACGACGCTCGTCGACGAGCTGCACAGCGCCGGCATCCCATGGAAGAGCTACATGGAGAGCATGCCGTCGAACTGCTTCATGGGCACGACCAGCGACGGCCTGTACGACCCGAATCACAATCCATTTCACTACTTCAAGAACTACACGGGTACCTCGGGCTGGTGCAGTAGCGGTAACCTCAGCACGGAGGGCGTCCTCCCAATCCCCCCGAGCGGACTCGTCTCCGCGCTCAACGGTGCCAACGCGCCTGACTTCGTCTTCCTCGTCCCCAACGATTGCGACGACATGCACGGCGGGGTCTCCGCGTGCGCGAACAGCTCCAACAGCCAGCTGATCAAGGCCGGCGACACGTGGCTCAACAGCAACCTCGCCCCGGTGCTCACCTCTTTGTGGTTCCAGCAGAACGGCATTGTGATCATCACGTGGGACGAGGGCAACGACAAAACCGGCTGCTGCGGCTTGAGCTCTCCCGGCGGGCACGTCGTGACGCTGGCCATCGCCTCGGGGAATGCGGGAGCTGGGAGCTTCACCTCGACCGGCGACCACTACGGAACGCTGCGGGCGATCGAGGAGGCCTACGGCGTCGGACTCCTCGGTGGCTCGAGCAATGCGGTGAACGGCGACCTCAGCGGAGCATTCGGACACTCGACGACCGGGTCGATCGGCGGTGTCGTCACGGACAGTGTCACCACCGCTGCCATCGCCGGCGCCTCGGTGTCGTACACCGGCTCCACGGGCAACGGCAGCACCACGACTGACAGCGGCGGCAACTACACGTTCAGCGGGGTCGCGCCGGGGTCGTACACGGTGACCGCGTCGGCCGGCGGACACACGACACAGACCGCGTCCGTCACAGTGACGGCGGGCACCCTGTCGACGAAGAGCTTCGCGCTGGTGCCGACGGTCGGTTCGATCAGCGGCACCGTCACGGACGCTCAGACCACCGCCGGCCTCGTGGGCGCCTCCGTGACCTGCACGTGTGGTGGCAGTGTCACGACGGGTACGGGTGGGGCGTACTCCGTCGCGAACGTCGCGCCCGGGACGTACTCGATGACCTTCTCCGCCACGGGCTACGTGTCGCAGACCATACCGGGCGTGGTGGTCACGGCAGGGCACGTGACGACCGAGAGCCCCGCACTCACCGAGGATGGCTCCATCACCGGACAGGTGACCGATTCGGTGACACACGCAGCGATCGTCGGCGCCACCGTGTCCTGCACCTGTCAGGGCACCAACGCCACAACCGACAGCTCGGGCAACTATTCGCTCCTCAACGTGGCGCCGTCATCCACGTACTCGATGACATTCTCCGCGACAGGCTACGGGTCGCAGATCGTCAACAACGTGGTGGTGACCGCGGGAGATGCGACGACGGAGAGCGCGGCGCTCAGCTCCGCGCCCGGCCTCATCCAGGGTAACGTGACCGATGCGACAGCGACCGGTCATCCTGTCCTCGCGGGCGTCAGCGTCAGCTGCACGTGTCAGGGCGCCCCCGTGACGACCAACGCATCCGGCAACTACTCGTTCGCCGCGGTTGCGGCCGGCACGTACTCACTGACCTTCACCGACTCCGGGTGGGTCACGCTCACCATCAACAACGTCATCGTCACAGCAGGCAACGCGACGACCAAGAACGCGGCGCTCGTTGAGGATGGCAGCCTCAACGGCAACGTGAACGATGTCACAACATCGGCAGACATCATCGGTGCGACCGTCACCTGCTCATGTCAGGTGGGGACAGTCGCAACCGACGGTTCGGGCAACTACTCGTTCCCCAACATTGCGCCGGGGAACTACTCCCTCACGTTCAGCGACACCGGGTACGTGACCTTGGTGGTCAACAACGTCGCCGTCGTCGCCGGCACGCTCACCACGACGAACGTCGCGCTCACAGAGGACGGGAGCATCACCGGCACGGTGACCGACGCAACCGCCTCAGGCAACCCGACCCTTCCCGGAGTCACGGTCACGTGCTCCTGTCAGGTCGCCACGGCCACCACCGACGTGAACGGCAACTACAGCTTCCCCAACATCACGCCGGGGACATACTCGCTCACCTTCGCCCTTCCCGGCTATGTCACCTCGACGATCAACACCGTCAGCGTCACCTCGGGCAACGTCGCGACTGAGAGCGCTGCGCTGACGGAGGATGGGGGCTTCAACGGGACGGTGACCGACTCGACCAAAGCGCCGATCCAGGGCGTCACCGTCACCTGCAACGGCTGCGGGGTCTCCAGCGCAACCACTGACTCCTCAGGCAACTACAGCTTCGGCGAGATCATCGCCCCGGGCACGTACTCGCTCACCTTCAACGACACCGGCTACGTCACGCAGACGATCTCCGGTCAGGTCGTCAATGCCGGCGCGAGCACCGAGGTCGACGCCGTGATGACCACCGACGGTGGCATCGCAGGAACGGTCACGGACCTGCAGACCAGTCTTCCGATCACGGGCGCTCTCGTCACCTGCGGCCTCTGTCCGACGACCACGGCAACAACCGACGGGTCGGGGCGCTACGCGTTCACGCTCGTCCCGAACGGCACCTACACGCTCGTTGTCACGGCGAGCGGGTATGTCAACCGAACCGTCACCGGAGTGGGCGTCACGGGTCCGGCGACCACCACGAGGAATCCCATGATGGATGAGGAAGGCGGCATCAGCGGGAACGTGACCGACGCGCAGACCACGCTGCCGCTCCAGGGGGTGACCGTCACGTGCGCCGCGTGTCCCACGACCACGACGACCACCGACAGCTCCGGCGACTACGCGTTCACGCTCGTCCCGAACGGGTCCGCATACACCGTCACCTTCGCCCTGACCGCGTACGTGACACAGACCATCACCGGCGTGACCGTCATCGGTCCGACCAGCACGATGGAGAGCCCGGCGTTGAACGAGGACGGTGGGGTCACCGGAACGGTGACCGACTCTGTCACGCACGCGGCGATCGCGAATGCGACGGTGACGTGCACGTGCCAGGCGGCAGGCACAACCACGAACAGCTCGGGCACATACATGTTCACGCTGATCACCCCGGGGTCGTACACGGTCACGGTCACCGCGACGGGCTACACGGGACAGACGAGCGCTCCGTTCTCCGTCAATGCCGGCGCCGCCACCACACAGAACTTCCAGCTCGTCTCCACCGCCAAGCCGCTCGGCGTCGTCCAGTCGTTCGGCAAGCCGGCCACAACCGCGGGGACCACGCTCACCGCCACGACGGGAACGGCGACGACCCTCGGCGACCTCCTGGTGGTCACCCTCAAGGACCGCAGCACCACCCTGACGAACGTCACGGGGATCACCGACTCGTCGGGAGTGAACACCTGGACGAAGGCGACGAGCATCCAGAGCGGCGGCCAGGCGGATGAGGAGATCTGGTACGTCGCCAACGCGAAGAGCGTCACCTCGGTGACCGTCACGGTGAGCGGCAGCGCAGCACTTGCGATGACCGTCATCGAGATCAGCGGCGCCCCCGCGGCACCTCTCGACAGGACGATGACCGCGAGCGGTACGGGCACCGCAGTGTCGACCGGCACCACCACGACCACGGCGCAGGCCAGTGAGATCGTCATCGCCAACATCGGGTGGAACAGCACGGTCACGCCGAGCGGCCAGACTGCCGGCTACACGGTGCTGCCGCTCCAGCAGGCCACGGTTCCCTCCAATGCCACAGGGGAGCAGGGGGCCTGGCGCATCGTGACCACGACGGGTGCCCAGAGCTATGCGGCCACGCTCAGCGCATCGGTCGCCTGGGCGGGGGCGATCGCCACCTTCAAGTAGCCGAGCAGCGTTCCAGCTCGGCCGGAACGTCGCGAATGGCGCACTTGTCTCAAGCAGGTCAGATGTGCGACCCTACTGCGGCGGCCGCGCGGTCGCGTTGGACCTTCGATCCTGCCGGCGGCGCAGGAGCGGGCGTGCAACGAGGGGACCTATCAGGCGGGAGACGGGGCAGTGGCTGGACAACGCCATGGCAAGAGAAACGGGGGGCGCGTAATGAACGACGCGACCAATGACGGCGAGCTGGAAGGAGCGTGCGCATGATCAGAGGCAACATCCGACGGAGCGTGCGCGGCGGCGGTGCGGCGCTGTCGCTCATCGGGCTCGTGGCCGCGGCTGTCGGCGCTTCGGCAGGCTCGGCGCAGGGATCGACACCGGCGGTCCACGCGATCCCGGTGGGATTCCAGGACTGGACGGAGCACAACCACGACGGCAACCACACGGGCGTCTCCGCGGAGAGGATCCTCACCGCCGCGACGACGTACAGGCTCCACTGGGCCGTCAACACCGGCGCCACCAAGGCGTACAGCTCGCCGGCCGTCGCCTACAACGCGACGCTCGGCGTCTCGCTCGTGTACGTGGGCAACCAGTCCGGCGATTTCGACGCCTTCAACGCCACGACCGGTGCGCTCGTGTGGCAGTACAAGATCGCCAAGACCACCGGGCTCTCCAAGGAGATCGAACCGTCGCCGGCCGTGTCGGGCAACACGGTCTACTTCGGTGATGGCGACTACCACGAGTACGCGCTCAACGCGACCACCGGCGCGCTGGTCTGCAGGTCCGCCTCGTTCGGCGGCATCATCTCGTCGTCGCCGGTGATCGGCAACCCTGCCGGGCACGGGCCCGTCGTGTACTTCGGCGATGCCGGCGTCAGCGGCGCCGCCGCCGTCCAGGACGGCGGCCATCTCTGGGCGATGTATGGGGTCGGCAACACCGATGGTGCGGCGTGCGCCACCAAGTGGATGTTCGACGCCTTCGGCAGCCCGGCGGGCAGCCAGACGGGGAAGGCCGGCGTCTACTCGAGCCCCTCGTACACCACCCTCTCGACCGGGGTCCCGGTCGTGGTTGTTGGCTCGACCGACAACGACGATGCCATCTATGAGTTCAACGCCAACACCGGCGCGGCGCTCTGGCGGTTCCAGACGCTCACCGGTGTCGACGCCGACGTGGGAGCGCCGCCGACCATCGGCGTGCCCGGTACGATCGGTGCCAAGGGCTCCGCGACGTACACGGACGGCGTCGTCTACGACACCGGTAAATCCGCGGTCACCTATGCGCTCGATCTCAGGACCGGAGCCCAGATCTGGGACTTCACGATCAGGACCACGATCCACCACGGAAACCCCGCGCAGTCCGGTGCGGCACTGGTGGGCGGTTACATCTACCTCGGCTACGGCCTCGGCGTCTTCTCGCTGAACGCCGCCACGGGCGCGCTCAACCCGGCGTGGGTCAGCGGTCCACACGTCGGCACGTCCCCGGCGACGACCGGCGTGGTCTCGTCGCCGGCGGTGTCGGGCCCGCCGGGCAACCAGGTGCTGTTCGTGGGTGACGTCACCGGCGATATTCTCGCGTTCAGTCTCGCGACGGGGAAGACCCTGTTCACCGATGCGACCGGCGAGCTGATCTTCTCTTCGGCGGCGGTATCGACCGGCCAGTTCTTCATCTCGGGTGGTGGCAACGGCGACCTCTACGCATTCGGTGCGTGATCAGGAGACGGACCGCCGGGTGCCCATCGCGGTGCCCGGCCGGTCCGTCATGGCGTCCGGTGCTCTGGCCTCCGGTACAGCTGGGGTAGGCTGACGGGCGTGGCTTCCGACATCGACCCACGCCCTCGGGCGGGACGCTTGCGACGGCTGGCCCTCGGGGTCGCCGGCGCGGGCGTGCTCAGCGCGATCACGGTGCTCGGGCACGGGGGTGGCCCCGTCGACACGGCGGCCTCGCGGCTCTCCCGCGCAGCGGTGACGCCACCGCCGCCATCATGCTGATCGTAGAGGAGAACCGCGCGTACGGCGGCATCATCGGCAACGCTTCCGCGCCCTACCTCAACAGCCTCGCGACCAGCTACGTGTCGGCGACGAACTGGTACGCCGTCGAGCACAAGAGCGAGTTCGACTACGCCGAGCTCCTCTCCAGTTCGAACCAGGGTCTCCCCGTCCGCAAGCCGTATTCGGCCACGACGCTGGTCGACGAGCTGCACACCGCGAACATCCCCTGGAAGGCATTCATGGAGAGCATGCCGTCGAACTGCTTCAAGGGCACGGTCGCTGACGGCCTCTACGACGTGATTCACAACCTGTTCCACTTCTTCACGCGGTACACCACGACCACCGGGGGCTGGTGCAGCAGCGCGGATCTCACCACCGAGGGGATCGTTCCGTATCCGGGGTCGAGCGCCTTCATCACCGCGCTCGACGCCACCGCCGCTCCGGACTTCATGTATCTCCTGCCCAACGACTGCCACGAGATGCACGGCGACCGCAACACCGGCTCCACGTGCGCGACCGACAGCCAGCGCCAGCTCGTCGCCGCCGGCGACTCATGGTTCGCCAAGAACCTCGCGCCGGTCCTCGCGTCCTCGTGGTTCGCCCAGAACGGCATCGTGATCATCACCTGGGACGAGTCCTCGTCGCACGACCTCACCGGATGCTGCGGTGGCGCCGCCACCGGTGGCCACATCCCCACGATCGTGATCACGTCGAAGAATCGCGGCCTGTGGCCATTCACGAGCGTCGGTGACCACTACGGCACGCTGGCCGCGATCGAGAAGGCGTTTGGGGTCCCCCTTCTGCTCAACTCCGCCACGGCAGTGAACGGCGATCTGACCGGCGCTTTCGGCTGAGCAACGAAGAGACAACATCCACGTTCGCAACGCCAGCGACCCGCGAGGGCCCCGCTAGAGTCGGTTCGGTGAGCAGAATCCTCTACATCGGCGGCTGCACCCGCAGCGGCAGCACGCTCGTGGACCGGATGCTCGGGCAGCTGCCCGGCTTTGTATCCACCGGTGAGTTCGGGCTCATCACCACGCACAGCATCACCGAGAACCGGCTCTGCGGATGCGGCCGCCGCTTTCGGGATTGCCCGTACTGGACGGCGGTCGGAGACAAGGCGTTCGGTGGCTGGGACGGCCCCGACGCCGCTGAGCTCGTCAGGCTCCATCCGCAGGTGACCCGTCAGCGATACATCCCGCTCCTGGTATTCCCCTCGCTGTCACCCGGCTTCGCACGCAAGCTGCGCCGTTATCAGTCCCTGCTGGGGCGGCTGTATGCCGCGGTCAACGCGGTCTCCGGCGCCGACATCGTCGTCGACTCCACAAAGGCGCCGGCGTACGCGCTCGTGCTTCGCGGCATCCCGGACGTCGACCTCCGCATCTTCGACCTGGTGCGCGACAGCCGGGGGACCGCGTACTCGTCATCCAAAGAGCAGGTGATGAAGGACAGCGTCGACCGCGTCGTGCGCAAGCACCGCTACGCCGCGCCGATCATCACCGCGCGCTGGATCGTGTACCACCTCATCTTCGACTGCATCCGCATCGCGGGCATCCCCGGGATCACGGTGCGCTACGAGGACGTCGTGCGCTCCCCGCAGCAGATGCTGCGACAGATCGCCGAGTTCGCCGGCCGGCCGGCGGGTGAGCACGATCTCGACTTCATCACACCGCCGACGGTGCGCATGCGCGAGGACCATACCGCGGTTGGCAACGACTCGCGTCTCGACCAGGGGACCATCACGCTCCGTGAGGACGATGCCTGGCGCACCAAGCTCCCGGCTCAGAGCCGGAAGCTGGTGACGCTCATGAGTTGGCCGCTGCTCAAGCGCTGGCGGTACGTCTGACCTGGTCCTGGTGCTCGGCGCGCGACTCTTCCTGGTCCGAGCCCGCGGTGATCGGCGTGATGAGCCGTATCACACCGTTCTCCACCTGGAATTCGATGATGCCGCCACGGTTCACCGGGACGCGCCATCCATCACCGTCGTTGCCCAGGAGGTGGGCGATCACGAGGCGGATCATGACGGCGTGGGTGACGCCGACCACGGTCTCGCCCTGGTGGCGTGAGCCGATGAGCTCGAGCGCTTCGAGCATGCGGTCGCGTGCGTCCACGAGACGCTCCCCGTTCGGGCAGACGCAGCGCATCGGCGCGGAGCGGTACGCCTCGAAGGCTGCCGAGTCCGAAACCGATGCCTCTTTCGATGTCATTCCGTGCCACGTGCCGTAGTCGAGGTTGATCAGCCCCTGGAGGATGCGGATGTCCGGCACCCCCGCCTCATCAGCGATGATCTGTGCAGTCGCGATCGTGCGCCGGAGCGGCCCGGTGTACACGGCGGTCAGGCCGGCACCTGACAGAGCGCGAGCGGCGTCGACAGCCTCCTGGTATCCCTGCGCGTCGAGCGGAACGTCCCACCGACCGCGGTATCGATTCTCGACGTTCATCCGCGTCGTGCCATGCCGCACAAGGAGAACCCTGCAAGGCCCTTCGATGGCTCTCATCGGAAGCACCGGTCCATCGTCAAACATCCCCCTTTTTTCGCCTTCTGAAGAGCCCCGCACCGATGGCGTCACCGGTGCGGGGCTAAGGTGACAATTGTACCGGCTGCCAGCAGCCGGGTCAATCGCGTCAACTGGACAAGAGCGTTCCCGTTCCGGTGGCACGAAGAATCGTGAGGCCGGCGCTGTCGTTGCTGATCGTCAGCGTGAAGGTGAGGTTGGTCGCAGGCGCTGCTTCAGGCAGCGTCATGACGGTGATCAAGGCGCTGGTGGCGCCGACCGCGATGGTTCCGGTTCCGGACGCCGCGGCGTAGTCGACACCGGCGTGCGCCGTCCCGTCCGCGGTTGCGTAGGAGAAGGTCACAGGACTGCTCTCCTGACGTCCGATGGTCACCACGAAGTCGACCGCCGTTCCCTTGGTGTCGGTGGTCGGCACGACGCCGGTGTCGCCGACCCACATGTTGGGCGGCAGCGTGTCGTCCTCGATGTCCGGCAGGAGGATGCCCTCGCCGACCGAGCGGCCGACCACACCCGCCGACGGGTTCTCGATCTTGACGAACCAGCCCTCATTGAAGTCCTCGCCACCGCTGGCGCCACCATAGGAGAACTGGCGCACCGTGATGACCGCGCTCGTCTTGTTCGCGCCGATCTTGACGGTCTTGGGCGTGGTGACCTGCGTGAAGTCCTCACTGCACCACTTGTCGCCGATGCCGCAGATTGTCACGAACTGGATGGTCGTTGCGGTCTTCTGCGGCGGAGAGATCGTGACGGTCATGGTCCCGGGAACGCCCGGTGTCTGATGCGCCTGGACGACGCTGGTGTCGCCCACCGAGATCACCGGTGCGCCGGCTGCGAAATCGTAGGAGTCGGTGTTGTACTCGGTGGGATTCGACGACAGGTCCTGCACCGTGATCGAATCGACGCCGCTCGCCGGCAACGTCGTCGGAGCCGTGTACGTGAGGTGCACGACGCCCGCCGAATCGGCCGTGAACAGCGTTGGCGTGGAGGTCAGCTGCGTCGCGCCGACAGCTGCGGATCCGCCACCGGCGGCCCTGCTGAATGAGAGGAAGACCGGCAGGTTCGGAGTCCCGGTGTCGAGTCCGTTCTCACCGGTCAGGGTGACGGGGACGGTCGCGCCCGCGGCGAGGCTCCCGCTCGCTGCGATCGGCGACGGTCCGAATCGGAACACCGTCGTGTAGACGTAATGGGTGGTGGCCGTGATCGACGGACGGGACGGGCTGTTGCCCGCGATCCAGTCAGCGTGATCCTGCGCCGGGAGCTGCGCCGGCGTGTGGTACGTCAAGGTCACGTGCCCGGTCGTGTCCGCGGTGCAGAGGATCGGATGGCTCGAGAGCGTCGTCTGCCCGCCGCACAGTGCGGCCGGGACGGTCGTCGAGTCGCCCGGCGCGTTCGTGGTGTAGCTCAGGTACACGAACCCACCGGGATCGAGTGCGCCGTTGCTGCTGACGCGCAGCGTGAACGGATATGCGGTGTTGGCCGCGATCGCGCCCGCGCTCGCGATCACCTGGCCGTTGGTGAAGCCGTATTTCGTCGGCGTCGCGGCGGCCGACGCTGTCAGCGTGAACATCGAGGGCAGGCTCAGCGCGATCAGCGCCATCCCGAGTCGAGCCCCCGTCCGTGTGTGCTTGTTCATGTCCCTGTTGGTCCCCCCTGAACGTGGCGCCTTGTGCGCCACGCAAACTCTCTTCTTCTCTTCCTGCTGCTAACTCAGCGTGAATTCCTGGACGCGGTTGTTGTAGGTGTCCGCCACGAACAGCGTGCTCCCGAAGACCGCCAGCGAATGCGGCAGGTCGAACTGCGTGTTCCCGGTCCCCGGTCCGCCGAAACTCCCGATCTCGGCCAACCCGGAGGACAGCTGCACGATGTCGTTGCCGTTGGTGTCCGTCTGGCTAGTCCCTGTGTTTGCCACCCACAGCGTGCCGTCGGGTGCGAGCGTGATCCCCTGCGGCTGATCGAGGCCGGTGTACTGGCCGACGTAGTTGCCGTTGAGGTCCAGCTCCTCGATGCGGTTGTTGTTGGTGTCGGCGACGTAGATGTCGGTTGCCGAGACCGCGATGCCCTCCGGGAGGCTGAACTGACCCGGACCCGTGCCCTTCGTGCCATAGACGGTGAAGACGTTCGTCGTCGGGTTGTAGCTCTGGATGCGGTTGTTCTTCGTGTCGGCGATCCAGACCGTGCCGTTGGCGGCGACCGTCACACCCTCGATGTAGTTGAACTGACCGAGCCCCGATCCACTCGACCCGACTACGGTCGGCCGTTGGGTGAGCGTGGCCGTGTAGTGCTCCAACCGGTTGTCGCGCGTATCACCGACCCACACGGTCCCATCGGGTGCGACCGCGACCGTCTCCGGCCACGAGAACTTGCCGATGGCTGTGCCCCTGGAACCCGTGTCGTTCACGTACGTCCCCGCAGCGGTGAACTGCTCGATTCGCTGGTTCAGGCGGTCGACGACGTAAGTGGTGCCGTTCGGCGCAACCGCCACTCCATACGCCTCGGCGAATCCAGGCGGAGGGGCGGGGCTGCCGTCGATCTCACCGATCGCGGCTGCCGGCGTGGATGCCGGGCTCGTGATGCCGTCCGGCAGTGCGGCGAACTCGTGCAGGCCGCTGCCCCAGAAGTCCGCCGCCCAGATATTCCCTGTCTTCGGATCCACCGTCACCCTCCGGATCGCGTTGAAGTACGCGATGTTCGCGGGCGGCGGCGGGCAGTTGCTCGGGCACCGAGACCCGATGTTCTCGATCCACACCGGAGGATGGAGCGGGGCCATGCTGATGTTCCAGACGGCGATGCGCTCGTTGCCGGTGTCGGCGACGTACGCGTAGGTTCCGTCCGGGCTGAACGCCACGTTGTATGGCGAGTTGATCTCACCGTTCGCGTGACCTGCTGGGAGGCCGTCGCCGAGCACGATGTTCGGCGTGGTCGTCCACACCCCTCCGGAGGTGACCTGGAACGCCTTGATCTCCTGGTTGTGGTAGTCGGCCACCCAGATCTCTCCGTCCGGTCCGCGTCGCGCCTCACGCGGCGACGACATGATTCCGGTCGGCGAGGTCCAGAGCCACACGCCGCTGGTGCTGTACGCCTTGATCACCGAGTGACCGGTGTCGGCGACGAGGATCTGGTTGGTGCTCGCGTCGAAGCTGATCCCGAGCGGATCGCTCAGGCAGGGGATGGTCAGCTTCGCGGTGCAGGCGGTGCCGGGGATTCGTTTCCCGGCCTGCCAGAGGAAGTTGCCGTCCTTGTCGAAGGCCTCGATGCGGCTGTTGGCCGCGTCGGCGACATAGATGTTGCCGAGCGGGTCGACAGCCACGTCCCGCGGCGTGTTGAACTGCCCGGTATTGGCGCCGAGGCTCCCGAAGGACAGCACCGGGGTTGTCGCAGTCGGGCTGGGCGGGTTCGCGCTCGATGGATTGAAGATCGAGACGCGGTTGTAGCCGGTGTCGGCGACAACGATGCAGCTGGAACCGGGCGGCAACAGGGTTGTGCACGGCCCCGGATCCCAGATGAGCCCGCTTGGATACATGGGCGCGGTCGAAGGACCCGCGAGCGTCTTGGAGAAGGTGACCGTCGATGCCAGCCCTGTCGCAGCCGTGGCGAAGCCGACGCCCGAGGTCGCCACCGCTGAGACGGCGACCGCCAGGGTGGCCATCACTGAAACCTGATGCCTGTGCATATGTGCCCCCTCGATCTCGGGCCTGCGAGTGCCCTGACCCTTCCCCGACCGCGGAATGATTGTAGCAATTGACGCGTGTGGAGCGCTACCCTGCGGTGAGGGCAGGGCAGTCAGAATCCGCCGCCGGCTATGGCAGGTGGACGGTGAGCGTCTGGCAGGGCCCGACGACTCCGGTGCCCTCATTGCTCAAGCACACACGCGCCGTGACGTTCCCCGACGTGCCGGTGATCGTGGCGTTGAACACCGCCGACGCCGACCGGCCGCGGCTCAGGAAACCGGGTTCGCAGTCCTGGCCGTCGGGATTGAATTGCGCGCCGCCTCCCTGGACGCAACCGATCGAGACAAGCGAGGCATGAGTCAGCGACTCGAGCACGAGGTCTTCCGACTGCGCAGTCGAGCCGGTGTTCTTCTCCGTGTAGATGAACGTCAGCGGTTGACCGAACTCAGCGGATTTGACCCCGCCGGCGACACTCCCGGTCATGGTGAATCCGTGGGCGCTCGGCGCCGGCGCGGCCGATGTGCCGTGTGTGGCCAGGGCGAACGACACGATGACTGCCGCACCCGCGGCGAGCGCAAGGACGATGCGCCGCATGACTCCCACCTCTCAGTTGGGGTTTCTGCACCCCGATTCTGTGGATGATAAGGAGGATCGGGCGCCGTGCGGTGGCGTCGCTCAGCCGAGCGGATTGGCGGCGAGCGCACGGGTCGTCGACGCGAATGTGGCAGGAGTGCCGAGGGCCTCGTACCCGCCCGGCAGCTCCACAGAGTTCGCCCCGAGGCTGATCGCGTACGCCAGCGTATCGTCGAGGCTGCCGATGCGCGAGAGCGTCGCCGTCTGGAAGGCGATCGGTTGCCCCAGCGCGTGCATGCTCGCGTACATCGCCAGGTATCCGGGTTGCGCCGGGGAGCGCAGCGAGTTGTTCTCGAGGACGCACGCGTTACCGAGCACGTGGCGGCAGTACATCATCATGGACTCCGTGAATGGCTCGTCGGTGCGGTTGAAACCGGCGCTGTTGACGACCTGGTAGGGATTGAGCGCGAGGTCCGAATGCGTGTGCTGCCAGACGGTGTTCGCGTCGATCTCCTGCCGCTGACAGTTCTCATCCGCCGCCACGGTGAAGCCCGCCGAGAGCAGTGCGGTGTCGTTCGGCTGGTAGCCGGTGTCGAGGATGAACGGCTCGTCGTAGAACGTCGTGCAGCGTGAGATGGTCACCTCGCGGACCTCGGGAACGCTGTCGTACCTCGTCGCGAGGAGGCGCTCGAACTGGTCGTAGGCGGTTCCGAACGCGTCCGTCCAGAAGCGGCCGATCGTGCCCTCGGCGCCGTTCTGGGGGTTGAGCAGCGGGATCGGGGGGCCGCCGAGGTTCTTGGCCCATGCCGGCGCAGAGGTGCCGGTCAAGACGCGAATCTTCAAGCCGAGGTCGATGTGATACGTGGCGTTGAGCGCGCGCACCGTGCTGATCGCACCGTCGATGGCGTTATCGGCGGCGAGTGGCGCACCGGCCGACCGTTGCAGGTCGCTCCACGGCGCCTGGACGACGAATCCGCCGAGTGAGGTGACGTAGGCCGCCGGCGGCACCCCGTTGCGGTCGAGGAGGCCACTCAGGAGCGGCTTGAGGTTCAGGACCGGGGGTGTGGGTGCCGACGCTGTCGAGCTGGGCGAGGGTGTGCCGCTCCGGCCCGCCGTTGATCCTCCTCCGCACGCGGCCACAAGGCCCGCGACGCCAACCGCCGCGACGATCGTTATGCGCCCCGCGGAGCCTGCGGCGCCGCAACCTCTGGCCACGGTCAACAGGCGGTTCGCGTCCGCTCAGCGTGCATGTCGACGGCGCCTCGCATACGGCTCATTGTGCATCGGCGCCGGGATTGACTACCTGTGAGCAGGTGGTGAATCCGCGTGCCGGCCTCAGTGCGCGCTTGCAGCGACCGCGGAGCGAACAGCACTGACGACGGCATCGTGCAGATCGGCACGGCACACCACCTGGTCGGGGAGCCACGGGTTCTGCCGGTTGTAGCGCAGCGGCGAACCGTCGGCGCGTGTCGCGCACAGCCCGGCGGCGAGTGCGACTCCCACCGGTGCCGCGGAGTCCCATTCGTACTGACCGCCGAGGTGCAGATACGCATCGGCGTCTCCGAGTACCACCGCCATGGTCTTGGCACCCGCCGAACCCATGTACACGAGCTCCGCGTCGAGTGCCTCGGCGACGGCCAGTGCCTCGGGGGGTGTGTGCGAACGGCTCACGACAAGGCGAAGGCGCCCGGGCGGGCGCTGCGGTGCACACGGCGCAGGAGACGTCGACATCACGAGGTCGCGCGCCGGCAGCGACACCGCCGCTGCTACCGGCTCTCCGTTCTCGATGAGGGCCACGTGCACTGCCCAATCGGTGCGCCCCGTCTCGCCGAACTCGCGGGTGCCGTCGAGCGGGTCGACGATCCAGACGCGCCGCGCGGCGAGGCGCTCCTGGTCGTCGGCGCCTTCCTCCGACAGCACAGCGTCGTCGGGGCGCTGCTCGGCGAGCAGCTTCATCAGGAGCTCGTGCGCGATGCGATCGCCCTGGTCACGCAGACGCTTCGAGTCCTCGAAGCCGAGCTCGGCGCGCAGCGTGAGCAGCGCCCGGCCGGCCTCGAGTGCCCCGAAGCGGGCGAGCTCGTGGTCTGACGCGACCACGAGCTCTTCCCCCCCTACGTTCATTTGATGCTATCCGTTCAACTGTAGTAACCGAGGACGTCAACGATGAGGTTGATGCTGCCTGCGGCGTTGTACAGATTGATGGTGCCGTCCGATCCCACGCCGACCACAATCAGGTTTGGCACCGGGTTGGCCGTCGCGACGTTGATGTCCGATGCATTCGGGCGTCCTGCCGCGAGGGGTCCGGGGTACGCGGTGACGAACGTGCCGGTGCTCGCGCCGACCGCGGTCAGCGTGGCCACGATCGCCGTTGCGTTGCTCGGGATGCCGTCAATGTTCGTGACGGCGATGTTGAGGATGTGCTGGGCTCCAATGGCAGCCTTTGCGCATCCCTGATCACTCAGGTTCCCGAAGCGCGTGTCGCAGACTCGCGCCGGGCTCGGCATCGCTGTGAAAGCCTGGCCCGATGCCGTGAACCATCCGTCGACGTCGACGGCGATGTTGATGGAGCCGACAGCGTTCCAGATCGACACCGAGCAGTTGCCGCCGGAGCATGTCACCGGCACGATGACCCGGTTGGCGAGCGAGTTGCTGGCACTGGCATTGATGTTCAGGTTGGAGGCAGTCGGCCTGGAACCTGAGAACGCCGTCAGAACGGTGCCCTTCGTGGGTGCGATACCGGTGAGGTTGAAGACGATCGCGCTCACGCCGGTTCCCGGCACCGGGCTGCCGCCGCCGTTCACGTTGAAGGTCAGCGTGGCGCCGCCCTGGATCGGCGACGCGCCGCCGGTGTTGCAGCGGTTGGCGGGGATTCCATGTCCAGCGACCCGCGTGTCGCAGATGCGGACGGGCGCTGTCGCGGCGGTGAAGAGCCCGGTAGATGCGGCGGAGACGTAGCCCTCGAC
The DNA here is from genome assembly GCA_049582105.1 of Candidatus Dormiibacterota bacterium. Classification (GTDB taxonomy): domain Bacteria; phylum Chloroflexota; class Dormibacteria; order Aeolococcales; family Aeolococcaceae; genus Palsa-851. The sequence goes on from JBAUTG010000102.1 coordinate 39,467, forward strand.
GTCAATGGCGACGTTGATGGTTCCGGCCGCGTTGAAGATGTCGACCTTGCCCGCGGCGCTCACGCCGACCTCCACGAGATCCGCAACGGTCGTGCCGGCATGCGGGTTGAGGTTCGATGTCCCCGGGTTGGAGCTCAGGTCCGGGAAGAGCGTGAGGAATGTGTTCTTGTTCGGCACGATCCCTGTCACGTTGACAACGACAGCCGTGACTCCTGACGCGGGCACGCCACCCAGGCCGCCGACGGTGATGACGCGTGTCGCTGCGTTACCGAGCGGGCCGCTGCCGGCGCCCGTGTCGCACTGGTTCGACGTTACCCCCGGGCCGGCCGGACGCGTGTCGCAGACGCGGAACGGAGGTACCGCCGTGTACGGGTTCGACGGCGGTGCGGTCGTGGTTGTGTACGTGTACGAGGTCGTCGCCGAGACCGTCGCAGTCGGATGGTCCTGCGCCGTGATCGTATCCGTGCCGGTCGCAGTCGACGTGTTTCCGGCGGTGTACGTGATCGACACGGTGCCGCTGTTGGTTGCGCCGACTCGGGCCGGACTGTTCGTCAGATGCCGTACCGACGGTGGCATCGAGATGTCGTTGATCGCCGTCGCGCTCCCACCGGAACCGGTGCTCGCCAGCGACAGGTCGAGGTACGCACCCGGAACCGGCTGCGGGACTGTCGAGTTGTCGAATGCAGTCACTGTGAAGGTTACGAGCTCTCCGGTCGTCAGCGTTCCGGTCGTCGCGATCGGATTGTTGGAGAACACGTAGCTCATGACCGGTGAGAAGACGTACGTATCGGTATTACAGACGCCGCCGCCGCAGACGCCGTTGGATCCGGAGTCAGCGGAGGAGTCGGCCGCGGTGATGATATCGCGTCCATTGGTATGCGCTGAAGACGGCGACGTGTAGACCACCTGAACGCCGTCCTTTGAAGTGCCCACCGGACCGGTGAAGCTGCATGTCGCAGCTGTGGCGAACGATTGCGGTGTGGAGGTCAATGCCGTAGCTCCCACCATCGCACTGCCGCCTGCGCTCGACGGGGAAGTAAACTTGCCGGAATCGATGCTCAACCACACAGTGCCCGGCACGTGTGTGGTGCCGCTCTCCGGTTGAACGCAGATATCCACGACAGTCGATGGCGTCGAGAGCGCCCCCGCCTGTGCGATCGGCCCTGGTGAGAAGACAATGTTGTCGTAGGTCACCGCTGCCGAAGCCACACGCGGGAGACCCAGCGGGATCGCCGCAGCCGCAATAAGCGCCAGCGTGGCACCAACAATTGTTCGACGAGTCATCTGTGAACGACCTCTACCTTCAGCTGAGAGCCTGCATCGAGCGGCTCGAGACCAGAATATGAGAATACCGGATCTCCCCCCAACGACGGCGGGGGGAGATCCGGCTTGTGACATATGTACGAGTGTTCGGGTTATGCCCGGCGGCGCTCACGAACCAGTTCGCTGGTGAGGGCGAGTGCCAGACCACCGAGCAGGAGTTCGAGCCCCAGGCCCATCTGACCGAGTGCGCCGGCCGAACCGGTGCCCGGCGTCGTGATTCCCTGGACACCACTGGCGACGATCACCACCGGTTCGCTGCCGCACCGGCTGCTCGAACCCGCGGTATGCGAATCGCCGCTGTACGCTGCCATCCAGTTGTAGGTGCCTCCAACGGTCGTGCCGCTGAAGTTGCCTGACGTCGCCATGCCGTTCGTGCCCAGCGGCACTGCGCTGGTAAAGATCGGCGTGCCGCTGCACGTCGCGTCACTCGGGGCAAAGAGCGTGAACGTCACCGTACCGGTCATGTCACTGGAGCCCGTGACGGTCGCGGTGTCATGGATGATGGTTCCGGTCGGCCCGCCGGACGACGCGGACGTCGTCATCGAGGACGGATCCAGGCCGATGGTGACGGGCTCGTCCGAGCAAGCGGTGCTGGCGGCCTTGTTGTTGGCGTCGCCGCTGTACGTGGCGATCCAGTTGTAGGTGCCGATCTCAGTGGTGGTGAAGGGCGAACCAGCCGTGCTGGCGGACCCGTCTTCACCGAGGGCAACCGTGTCGCTCCAGATGGCGCCGGCGCCGTCTTCGTTGGTGTTGCACGTCGCGTTGCTCGGCGAGAAGAGGAAGAACGTCACCGTGCCGGTCGGATTGTCGCCACCCGACACCTGCGCGGTGTCATGGATCTTCGTGCCGACCGGGCCGCCCTCGGATGCGATGGTCGCGATCTTCGGCGAAGACTTGCCGATGACGACGCTCTCGTTGCCGCACGCGCTCTTGGCGGTGGTGTTGTTGGCATCGCCGCCGTACACGGCGACCCACTGGTACGTTCCCGCGACGGTGGTCGTGTAGCCGGGATCCGGCACAGAGGCCTTGCCGTCGTCATTCAGATGCACGGTCCACTTCTGCAGCCAGTGCAGGCCCGAGTCCGCGTTCTCGACGCAGGTCGGATCGTTGGGTCCGTAGAGGAAGAACGTGACGGTGCCTGTCGGCGCGTCACCGGTGAGGGTGGCGGTGTCCTTGATGGAGGTGCCGACGGGCGCGCCGTCCTTGTGCGTCTGATCAGTCCTGATGGCCGAATCCACCTTGCTGATGACGACGGCCTCGGAGCCGCACTCGCTCGTCGCGGCGGCGTTGTTGCCGTCACCACTGTAGGTTGCGACCCACTCGTAGATGCCGATCTGCGTGGTCGTGAACCCTGGGGGCGGGACGCTTGCGTTCCCGTCCTTGTCGAGGTTCTCGGTCCACGACTGCAGCGCTGCGCTGCCGGCGTTCTCGTTGGTCGCGCACGTGAGGTCGTTCGGTCCGAAGAGCGCGAACGTCACGGTGCCGGTGGGGTTATCCCCGGTGACATGCGCGGCGTCGGTGATGGCGGTGCCGATCGGTGCGCCGTCGGCGTTGGACTGCGTCGTGTGGATCGACGAGCCGCGCTGGTTGACGGTGACCTGCTCATCGCCGCATGCCGTCGGGCCGTTCTCGATGCTGCCACCATCGTTGACCACGATCTCCGCGGTCCAGTTGTACACGCCGGCCACCAGGGGCAAGTACGTCGCGGACGTCACCGTGCTGTCGGTGAGCTGCGAAGTTGTCACCGGTTCGGAGTCAGTGAACACCGGCGATGCCCCCTCGGAGTCGCACGTACCTGGCGCCCAGAGGAAGAACACCACGTGACGGCTGCTGTCCGCGTACACGAGCGCGGTGTCAGCCAATGGCGTTGCGCCGACGACGCCAACGGTGGGTGTCGGTGTGGTGGACACGATGTGATGCGCGAACGCCGTCACAAAGGTTGCCGCACCGCCGAAGACGAGCGCAATCGCAACCGCACCGACCCTGCCGACGCTGCGACGCGTTCGATGCGTGCGTCGTTGCGTTGGTTCCTTAACCGAGTTCGCCACCTGAAGCCTCCTTCCTCGCCGGCTGAGCCGGCATCCCTCTCAACACGTCCCGAATCGTCGCGATGTGAGGAGAAGAGCACCGATCGGTTCATTACTCCCGAACGCTTCTCCTGTCCGCAGCCTAGCAAAGAGATGCGAGCGATGCAAGTGGCGCGTTTGGTGCTAACGCCGAGCGCGACAACGAGGCCTTCGTTATGACGGTGCAGTCGGGAGCACCGTGTCGTAATGCACGTCGCCACGTGTACGGAGCATCGGCACCGGGCTCAGTCACGCAACGTCGCCTGGCGTCCCGATCACGCAAAGCACTCCCCGGCTCACGCTGAGCCGAGGAGCGCTGCGATCCCCCCATCCCTCAGGCCGTCCCCCGTCTTGATCGGTGCAAAAGGACCGATCGCTGAAAGCCTATCAAACGCGTCATACGTCTGCAATATGCAATTCCGGGATCCCGATTCGCATATCTAGGGCGCCGTCGGCAGTAGATGCTCGTTGAGCACGCCGCCTGACGCGATGTAGGCGAGGATCGCTCGATCCGTGAGCCATTCGACGGGTGCGCGGTCGTCGGTGAGCGGATCGTGTGCCGGCTTCTCCAGATGAGCCTGCGCGACAACGAGCGGTCCGAGCACGAACACGCTCCCGGGCAGCGTCTGCATCCGTGCGACGAGCGATGACTGGGCGATCGGAACGTCGAGCCCGACGACGAGCTCGTTGAAATGCAGGGCGGGCCAGACCCACACCTGCTTGAACTGCGTCGCCACCGTTCCGCTGATCGCCTGGACGAGGCCGTCGTCGCCCGGGACCCGCTCGACGTTGAGCGCGATCGCACCGCCGGGGTTCAGATGCGCGTGCATCAGTGCGAAGAACTCCTGCGTCGCGAGATAGAAGGGGATGTACTCCTGCCGGTACGCGTCGACAACGATCATGTCGTAGTGCTGGGCGGTCGTCTCCATGTACTCGCGGCCGTCTGCGGTGATGACGTGCAGGTTCGGAATCGTGTCGAGCCCCAGGTACTGGCGCGCCAGCTGCGTGACGACGGGGTCGAGCTCCACGGCGTCGATGTCGACACCGGGATACACCGCGGCGATGGCCCGCGCCGTTGTGCCACCCGCGTTCCCGATGACGAGCACGCGATGCAGCGTGCGTGCCATGAGCGGTGGCACGACGAGTGGCATGTCCCATTCACCGCCGGTGAGCGCCGTGCCGGCTCGATAGACGGACTGGTCGGCGATCCCGTCATCGAATCGCATGACGATGCGCCCGTCGGGCTCGCGCACGACCTGGACGAATGAGTACGTGGTCTCACGCTCGGCAAGTGTCCCCTGAGTCTCCTTCACCAACCCCGGGGGAAGTGCGATCAGTCCGACGATGACGATGCTCGCCGCGAGTGCCGGCCGGGTGAGCAGCGGGATCGAGATGAGCGCGACGAGCAGCGCCGCAATGAGCAGCGTGCGCTGCGTGCCCACGCCCGGGATGAGGACCAGCGCGGATGCGAATGTGCCAACGATGGCACCGACAGTTGCGAGCGAGGAGAGGCGTCCGCTCGTGCGGCCGGCTCGCTCGATCGACGTGATGGCGAGCCGGAGCGCAAAGGGGGATGCCATCCCCATCAGCGTCACCGGCACGGAGAAGAGCAGCAGCGTCGAGACGAAGGACCCGATCACCACGCCGATGCTCACCGCGGCGAAGCCCTGCAGGGCCAGGTTGAGAAAGGGCCGCGCGATGAACGGCAGCACCGCGGTGCACAGCGCCCCGAGCACGAGGATCAGGCCGAGCACCCGTGGCGTCGGATGGCGGTCGGCCACCCGGCCTCCGAGCCAGTACCCGAGCGACAGATAGATGAGGATCAGGCCGATCACGTTCGCCCACACGACTGTGGAGGTCCCGAAGTACGGGGCGAGCAGGCGAGTCGCGCAGATCTCGGTCGCCAGCGATGAGGCCCCGGCCGTGAACACGACCGCCGGGAGCAAGCGTGGGGCCACACCCGGATCGTAGACGCCGGATACGGCGACGGCTCGCCCTGGTGGGCGAGCCGTCTTGGGAGGGAGGCTGGTTAGTCGGTCACCCTGGGTGACCCGGGCTCAGTTCGCTGAGCCGCCCATGTGCGGGCAGGGGTGCGCGCCACCGGTCCCGGGAGAGGGCATCGGCGTCGACGACGATGCAGCGTTCGCGACCACGAATCCGCCGACACCACCACCGATCAGCAGACCCGTGGTCAGGAGGAGCGCCGCGGGACCACGACCCAGACCTCCGAAGCTGCGCCGGGGCGCCGGGACGGCGGACGGTGGGGTGGTGGAGAAGTCGTCCTGATCCATCGCAGACCTCCTGAGGGTTGCGTCGGACCCGACGGTAGTGCTCTCAACCTTTCGACTTCGTGACACTCCCCCACGACCGCGTGATCAGAATCCACCCGGCGCGGGCGTTTCGGCACCGTCGGTTTCCAACCCGTAGCCTCCTGCATGCGAGCGGAGGAGACGCGCTGCGAACGCCGGAGGTACGTCCAGATCTCCCCGAGGACGGCTCTGCCGGCGATCGAGGGCAGGCGCATCAGCGGCCGCGCCCCGGCGGCGTGGGCCATCGAGGCCATGTAGCCCCGCCTCGGTCCTCGCCGTGGCGGTGACGTCATGACCGCCCTGGGCCAGCAGGCGGACGATCCGCACGCCGAGTGCACCGGTGCCACCCGCCACGAACAGGCGCATCAGCCCAGCACGTAGATGTGGGACAGGTCCGAGTAGAAGAGCGCGTGGTCCGGCCCCTCGACCACGTCGAGGCGGCACCCCGCGGGACCCGCTCGCACGGTCGCGTGCGGACTCCCCGGTGTGGCGATGAGCATCCCGCGGTCATAGGTGCAGAAGACGAGATGGCCGGCGTAGCCGGTGGGGCCGCTGCCGTCGACAAAGGTTGCGCCCGTCGGGACGTAAGTGCTGCTCTCGCTGCTCCAGCTCGGTTGGATGGCGCCGCCGCACGTGGAGGTGGCGAGCGGGTGGCTGTACCCGTAGCAGTCGGGCCATTGATAGTGAGCACCGCGGGTGACGTTCAGGAACAGCGTGTCGTAGCCCGTTCCCGGGCTGCCGGCATCGCCCGACGGCCCGTTCATCGTGATCGCGAGCTCTCCCGTCGACGAGAAGGCGATGCCAAACGGGTTGCGGAACCCGTATGCCCATACCGGGTCCTTCGGGCCGAAGGGGTTGTCCGAGGGGATCGTGCCGTCCGGGTTGTAGCGGAGCACCTTGCCGCGCACGTCGTTGCGGTTCTGCGCGGCCGGCGCGTCGTGCTCGTCGCCGAGCGTGGCGTAGAGCTTGCCGTCCGTGCCGAACGCGATCCTGCCGCCCTTGTGGCAGCAGTCGGGACCCGCCGGGAAGCTGGCGATGATGGAAGGCCTCGTCCCAGTGCCGTCGCAGTCGGTCCAGCGGATGACGTGCTGCGTCGCGTAGTTGGCGTCGGAGTAGAAGGCATAGACGAAGCGGTCGGTGGTGAAGGTCGGGCTGATCGCGAGGCCGAGCAGGCCGCGCTCGCTGTAGCCGCCGCCCGGCTGGGTCGTCACGGTGCGGACCCTGGCGAAGACCTTGCTCGCGCCGTTCTGCCAGACCCGGACGGTCCCCGAACGCTCGGTCCAGAACAGCCGCCCGTCGGGCGCGAAGGCGAGTGCCGTCGCGTAGCTCGCCGGGATGGTGCCTCGTGGCGGCGGTTCGCCCGCCGGAGCGACACAGGGATTCGTCGACGGGGTCGGTGTCAGCAGCCCAGGGGTGGGCGTTGTCTGCGCCCGGGAGGTCGGGCTCGGTCGAGGTGTCGAGCCGCAGGCCGCGAGAACGATCACCACGCCGGCCAGGGCAACCCGTCGACCGATCACCTCTGAGAGGTTAGCCGACAGCGACCTTCTGATCCTCGTCTCTGCGGGCGGCCTCGTTGTCGAGGTGCTCGCGAGCCCAGCCATCGATAGCGTCGATCACCCGCTGCAGCGCGACGCCCGACGAGGCGAGCTCGTACGAGGTGCGCGGCGGCATCTGCGAGTGGACGGTGCGGCTGAGGATCCCCAGCTCCTCGAGATGATCGAGGCGCACCTTTAACGTTGCCGGGTTGCAGCCGCCGACGGCGCGGCCGAGTTCATTGAAGCCCAGCGGGCCATCCAGGAGCGCCCGGACGATGTGCATCGTCCATTTCTCCTGGAGCACCTGGATCGCCTCGTGAACGGGGCAGTACTCCGATTCCGTATTCATTTCGTCGTGACCTCCATCCCAGTCGAGATGTTACCGGGAGCAGGAGCCCCGTGTCTCGAACATATCACTTGACAAATCATAGCACTATGAGAGACAATGCGCTTACCGGAATTGAGTACCGGGAGCCGTCGGGGGCAAACCCGGAGCAAGGAGCAACACATGAGCTGGTCCATAGACCCCCACCACACGGCGGTCACCTTCAGCGCAAAACACCTGGGCGTCGCCACCGTTCGCGGCCGCTTCACCCAGATCGCCACAGCACTCGACCTTGACGACCCGAACGACCCGACGACCGGGCGCGGCACGGTCACCGTCCAGGCGGCGAGCATCGACACCGGCAACGAGATGCGCGACGGTCATCTCAAGGGCGCCGACTTCTTCGACGTCGAGCAGTACCCGACGATCACCTTCACCCTGAAGTCGGTCGCCAAGTCCGGAGACGACTACGTCGTGACCGGTGATCTCACAATCAAGGGTGTGACCAAGGAGATCACGCTCGACTACGAGCACAACGGCTCGGTCGTGGATCCCTACGGCAACACCAAGGTCGGCGGCACCCTCACCGGCACGATCAACCGCAACGACTGGGGCCTCTCCTGGAACGTCCCGCTCGGCGGCGGCGGACTGCTCGTCGGCGAGAAGGTCAAGCTCGAGATCGATGGTGAGCTCGCGCTCGACAAGGCGCCCGTGACGGCTCCTGCGGAGGCGACACCAGCGGGCGTGACCGCGTAATCCATTCTCGAAGACAGGAGGTTGTGAAGATGGCTGAGGAGATCCGCTTCTATTTCGACCCGCTGTGTCCCTGGTGCTATCAGACGTCTCGCTGGGCGGGGCGGCTCGAGGAGCTGGGTGTGCTCGAGGTCGACTGGCGGGTCTTCTCGCTGGCCATCGTCAACCGCGGCGACGAGGGGCGCGCGGCACCGGACACCTGGTCCGGGCCGTCGCCCCGCACCGCCATCGCCGTCCGCGCAGCGAACGGTCGCGCTGCGGTCGGCGCCTTCTACAAGGCGCTGAGCGACGCACACCACCTCCGCGCGGAGAACGTCGCGGACCATGCCGTCATCGAGGCGAGCCTGCGCCAGGCCGGCCTCGATCCCGGACTGCTGGAGACCGCGCTCGCCGACCCGGAGACGTGGGAGGCGGTGCAGCGCGAGCACGACGAAGCGGTCGAGGGGCACGGCGCCTTCGGTGTTCCGACGATCGTCCTCGACGGAGGAAACGGGCCGCAGATGTTCGGTCCGATCATCAGCGACGTCCCCGACGACAGTGGCGCCGTCGAACTGTGGCAGCATTTCGCGTGGATGGCACGCAACCCCAACGTCGCTGAGATCAAGCGCGACCGCCGTCCGCTCGACCTCGAGAGTGTGCGCAGCCACCAGCGCGAGCGCGAACGTCGCGAGCGGGAAAAGCAGACACAGTCCGCCGCGTGAGCACTCCGGGGGTCCGCATCTCCGGCGCCGCTCGCAAGAACGGTGAGGTCGGTCCCCGCTACAAGTGGGTCGCGCTCTCCAACACGACGATCGGCATGCTCATGGCGACCGTCAACTCGTCGATCGTGCTCATCTCGCTGCCCGCGATCTTCCGGGGGATCCAGCTGAACCCGCTCGTGCCGAGCAATGTCAGCTACCTGCTCTGGATGATCATGGGGTACATGGTCGTCACCGCCGTGCTGGTGGTGAGCCTCGGGCGCGTTGGCGACATGTTCGGCCGAGTTCGCATGTACAACCTCGGCTTTCTCGTCTTCACCGTCGGGTCGATCCTGCTGTCACTGGTGTTCACGACCGGCCCCACCGCCGCGCTCGAGCTGATTCTCTTCCGGCTCGTGCAGGGCGTCGGCGGCGCGATGATCTTCGCCAACTCGACGGCGATCCTCACCGACGCATTTCCGCAGCGCGAGCGCGGGATGGCGCTCGGCATCAATGCGGTTGCGGCCGTGTCGGGATCGTTCATCGGTTTGATCGTCGGCGGGTTGCTGAGCACCACCGACTGGCACCTCGTGTTCCTCGTGTCGGTGCCGGTCGGTTTGTTCGGCACCGTCTGGGCGTACCTGAAGCTGCGCGAGACCGGCATCGTGAAGCGGTCGCGAGTCGACTGGTGGGGCAACGTGTTGTTCGCCGTGGGGCTCATCTCCGTGCTCGTCGGGATCACGTACGGCATTCAGCCGTACCAGCACGAGTCGATGGGATGGACCAACCCGGCCGTGCTCACCGCGATCATCGGTGGTCTCGCGTTGCTCGTCGTCTTCGTGATCGTTGAGACCCGTGTCGCGGAGCCGATGTTCCGCGTGAGCCTCTTCCGGCTGCGCGGGTTCACGTTCGGTACCGTCGCCGCGCTGCTCAGCTCGATCGGCAGAGGCGGTCTCATGTTCATGGTGATCATCTGGTTGCAGGGGATCTGGCTGCCGCTGCACGGCTACAGCTTTGCATCGACCCCGTTCTGGGCGGCCATCTTCATGCTGCCGCTGACCGCAGGGTTCCTCGTGGGCGGACCGACCTCGGGCTTCCTGTCGGATCGTCTCGGTGCGCGCGGGTTCGCCACCGCCGGGATGATCTGTTCGGCGATCGGATTCGGCCTGCTGATGTTCCTGCCGGCGGACTTCAACTACCTGCCGTTCGCGGCGCTGCTGTTCCTCGTCGGCGTCTCGATGGGGATGTTCGTTGCGCCGAACACAGCGGGGGTGATGAATGCGGTGCCGGCGGATCGTCGCGGTGTCGCATCGGGGATGCTCGCGACCTTCCAGAACAGCGGTATGACGCTGTCGATCGGAATCTTCTTCTCGCTGATGATCGCGGGATTGAGCTCGACGTTGCCGTCAACGATGTTCGCGGGTCTGACGGCGCACGGTGTGCCGGTGGCCGTGGCGCATCAGGTGGCGAACCTGCCGCCCGTTGGATCGCTGTTCGCCGCCTTCCTCGGGTACAACCCCATGACCACGCTGCTCGGGCCGACGCTGCATACGCTCAGCGCGAGTCAGGCGGCCTTCCTCTCGGGGCAGACGTTCTTCCCCAACCTCATCAGCACTCCATTCATCACCGGGATGCACATCACGTTTGCGTTCTCCGTGGTCATGATGCTGGTCGGTGCGACTGCATCCTGGTTGCGTGGTGGCAGCCCTGCACGGCCGGCCGCGGTGCGTGTCGTCGCTCCTCTCGAGGCGTCTTCCGCCAGCCAGAGCTGAGGGTTTCCGGCACGTGCGGCGCTACTTGCCTTCAGGACCGTGTGGTTTGGCACGTGTTAGACCGGTTGCGGACGCGGGCGGGTCGGAGATCAAGGACGATTGAGTCCAGACCGCGGGATTCCGCACCCGCTCTCGCGACGCAGCCAGGACCGTCGGTTCCGAGCACGCATTATACATTTTTGTGTATGCTACAGCGATGTGTGATGGTGATGGCGATCTGGCGAAGCCTGCGCTTGAGCGGTTGATGGATGCCATTCGAGTTGCCAGAGCTGAACCCATCCCGGAAGTGCCGAGCTCACTGCGCGAGGATCTAGTGGGGATGCGCCGCGCGATAGATCTCCTCGAAGTCCAGTTCTCGCTGCTTGCCTCCGCGTTCGCAAGCACGGAAGAGGGCGAGTGGCAGGGTTACGTCAGCCCGATTCAATGGCTCCGAGTCGAGTGCGGGATGACCGCCGGCGCTGCGTGGAAGGCGGTGTGCGTCGGCGACCAGGCGCCCATTCTGCCGCTAAGCCTTGCGGCGCTGGATGCGGGGCCGCTCGGCTTCACCCACCTCGCGACTCTGGCCGGGACCGCTCGAGCGCTGCGCGATTCTCCGACATCCGTCCCGTTTGATGAGCAGCCGCTCCTCGACCAAGCACTTGCCCACGACCTCAGGCGATTCCGAGACGACTGCGCGCATGTCCGTCACATTCATGACGCGGCTGCGTTCCGCGCTGAACAGGCCGAGAACGCGGAGTACCGGTCGTTGGACCTTCGAAACGAAGAGGGCGGTGCGGTCTTCACGCAGGGATGGTTCGACCCGGTCGGGGGGACCACCCTACGGACCGCCCTGGATCCCCTCGCACGGCGACGGGGAGCAGACGACTTGAGGAGTCGCAAGCAACGCTACGCCGACGCCTTGGTGGAGCTGGCCGAGTATTGCCTGAACGCCGAGAAACTCCCCACGTCGGGCGGACAGGCTCCTCATCTTCAGGTGACCACCACAGTCGACACCCTCCGCGCGTTGCCAGGTGCTCCGGCCGGAATGCTCGAGGGCTGCGGCCCCATCGCCGCCTCCACCGTGCAGCGGCTCGCGTGCGACGCGAACATCACGCGTGTCGTGATGGGCCCCGACTCGGCAGTGCTCGACGTCGGTCGCACCCATCGGCTCCCTTCGGTTTCGACCCGGCGTGCGCTTCGGGCGCGGGATGGTGGCTGTGCCTGGCCGGGGTGCGATCGCAAGGCGGCGTGGACGGCTGCGCACCATCTTGTGCACTGGGCCAACGGCGGATCCACGGAACTCGAGAATCTGGTCCTGCTGTGTCATCGTCACCATCGGCTGGTCCACGAGAGTGGCTGGACGCTTGCTCGTGGCGACGGCGGGGCGATGGTGGCGATCGCGCCGGTTCCCGACGTTGCAGCACGAGCACGCGCGCCGGATTCGCCCCCGGGGTGAATGGGTCCGAGCGTCGGCGCCGAAGACCTGAGCAAGTCGGTTCAGGGGTAGAAGCGCATCAGGATCATCATGCTGAAGATCCCGACGAAGCCGATCAGCTCAAGCGACGCGAGGCGAAGAGTCCGTTGCGTGCGAACGACGCGATCCGCATCGTCGTTCGCGAGCGAGATGGATGCCGCCGACGGTCCGGTCAGCCGCTGACCCCAGGCGAATGTGAGTACCGCGAGGAGGAGGGCTATCAACCACCAGCGTCCGAAGCCGGTGTTGAAAACAGCGTTCGGGCCGTTTATCGGCCCCCACACCGTGCCACGCGCAGGAAACCAAGCAGGATCGCCAGCCCCGCAACGGGTGGTATCACTCGCGATGCCTGGATACCGACCTGCGCGCCGAGCTCGCCCGCCGCAGCCTGACTGATGCGGGCACTCGCTGGGCCGAGCACAAAGTTGACCCACAGCGTGCCGCCGAACCAGAAGATGGCGAAGAGCATATGTAGGCCCTCGACGATCGCAGTCCCCATGCCAGCCGGGGAGTCTCTCGGGTGAGAGGTCGAGTGTTCTAACGGTGATCGGCGGTGAACGCACGCACGGCTGGATGGTTGTGAGTGCTTGGCGGCCGCCGTGAGCACGTGGCGGAGGTTGTTAGCGCTTGGCGGCTGCGGTCTCCACCGCCGGCACGTGCACGATCAGCACGGGCACGCGACTGTGATGCAGCACCGCGTGGCTAACGCTGCCGAGGAGGATCGACGAGGCATCTCCACGACCACGCGATCCGACCACGATGAGGTCGTGCTTTCCCGCGTCGGCCTCCTCGAGGATCGCGTCCGCCGGCGATGCGTCGACGGTGAGCACCCTCGAGTTGACTTCCTTAGGAATCGCAGCAGTAGCTTCGTCCGCGATTGCGTGCGCTTCGGCTTGGATGCCCGCGACGAAGTCGTCCACTGCGCTCTGCGGCAGCGGGGCGACAGGCCCCCATGGCATCACTGTGCTGTACGCGACGACGACTGTGAGCGCAGCCCCCTGGGTGCGCGCGATGTCGACAGCTTGTGCGAGTGCGACCTGCGCGTGCTCGGAGCGATCAACTCCGACCACAATGCTCTTGAACATCACCAATCTCCATGAGGGACGTTCGCTCG
>JBAUTG010000103.1:0-3565 GCA_049582105.1 Candidatus Dormiibacterota bacterium
GACGACCTCCGCGGCACTCGTCGAGCTCTCGGAGGAGCGGAGTGGCGTTGGTTCAGCGGTGCTCCAGGCGGTCAACAAGACTGGCGCTCCCTTCGGGACCGCGATCCTCGGGAGCGTGCTCAGCACCTTGTACCTGTCGCACCTTGCGCTGCGGGGACTCGCACCGCCACTCGCCGCCGCGGTCCGGCGCAGCGTCTTCGGCGGCGTCGGTGTGGCGCAGCAGCTCGGATCCTCCGCGCTGCTCCGTTCGGTGCGCGTCGCGTTCGTGAGTGGGATGGACGAGGCACTCCTCGTGTCAGCCGGCATCGCGATTGTCGGCCTCGTGCTCACGCTGCTCTTCCTGCCGCGCAGCAACCGTTTGCAGGAGACTCTCAGTGTCACACCACTCGAGGAGCGAGAGGTTGCCGGAGTCAGCTAGCCAGTCGGCTCTTGGGTTGCGCGAGCGCAAGAAGGTACGGACCAGGGAGATGATCCGCGCCCACGCCCTGCGCCTCTTCACGACGCAGGGATACGACGAGACGACCGTGCAGCAGATCATCGCCGAGGCCGAGGTCTCCGAGAGCACGTTCTTCCGGTACTTCCCGACCAAGGGTGACGTCATCCTCAGCGACGACTTCGACCCGGTGATCGTCGCCGCGTTTCAGCGGCAGCCGGCGGAGCTCACGCCCATCCAAGCGCTGCGGGCGGCGTTTCACGAGGCCTTCGGGCAGCTGACGCCGGAGGAGATCGCCGCGCAGTCGTCACGCATGCACCTGATCCTTGCCGTGCCGGAGCTGCGAGCCGCGACGCTCGATCAATTCGGGCAGGCGATGGGCCTGCTCACCGCGGTGCTCGCAGGGCGTTCGGGCCGGAGCGCGGAGGACATGGCGGTGCGCACCCTCGCGGGAGCGGTGGTCGGTGTGGCGATGGCAGTGATGTTCGCGATGCTCGACGATCCGACCGCAGACCTGGCGGACCTGTTTGACGCGGCGATGCGTCACCTCGAAGACGGCCTGGCCCTGTGAGTCGCTGACTGCCGACTATCCTTGCGGCGTGCGCCTGGCCACCTGGAATGTGAACTCCGTCGTCGCGCGGCTGCCTCGACTCGTCGGCTGGCTCGAGGCGACCAGGCCGGACGTCGTGTGCCTGCAGGAGACCAAGATCGCCGATTCGGCCTTTCCCAGCAGCGAGATCACAGCGCTCGGTTACGAGCTCGCACTGCACGGCGACGGTCGGTGGAACGGGGTCGCGATCCTCTCTCGCATCGGCTTCGACGACGTACGACGTGGGTTCGAATCCGAGCCCGGGTTCCCAGACGCCGAGGCTCGCGCGGTGAGCGCCACGTGCGGTGGCCTGTGCGTGTGGTCGGTGTACGTCCCCAACGGACGATCCCTCGACAGCGAGCACTACACCTACAAGCTCGCGTGGCTCGCGGCGTTGCGCGACGCGCTGCGCGCAGCAAAGGACACCGGGCAGCACCTCGCGGTGTGCGGCGATTTCAACATCGCGCCGACCGACGCCGATGTCTGGGATCCGGCAGCGTTCATCGGCTCGACGCACGTCAGCCAGCCGGAGCGCGACGCGCTCGCCGGTATCGTCGCGATCGGCTTCAACGACGTGCAGCCCCGCGCGTTCAAGGGATTGCCGTTCACGTACTGGGACTACCGCGCCGGGATGTTCCACACCGGCAAGGGCATGCGCATCGACCTCGTGCTCCTCGATGCCGCCGTGGCGGCGACCGTGAGCGATGCCTATATCGACCGCGATGCTCGGAAGGGCACGGGACCCTCCGACCATGCGCCGGTCGTCGTCGACCTCAGCTGGACACCGGCGCAGTAACGCGAACGCTGCCCGACCGGCCGCTGTACCCCAAGCCTGGCAAGGGAATTGTTAACAGTGGGCCTTATCCTGCGATCGTGACCACGAGCTTTGTCGCCCGGTGTATGTGAAGCCGGGGTTCATCCTGGTCGGGTTCGTCGCGATCGCCGCGGCGGTCGGGATCGGGGTCTCCGCCCTCCAGCGTCCACCACACCATGCGCCGGCGGTGTCGCTGCCACCGACCGGTCCGACGCCGGTGCCGCACGAGCCGTCGGTTGCGTTCGAGTTCAGCGCGGCTGACGATCCTTCGACCGGGGACGTCGTCCTCTTCGGCGGCGTGTACGACTTCGACAACACCTGGCTCTGGAACGGCAGCACCTGGTCGCTCGCACACCCCTCTCGGAGCCCGTCCGGACGGTATGGCGGTGCCGCGGCGTTCGACCCGCAGAGCGATCAGATCCTGCTCTTCGGAGGCCGGCTCGAAGCTGGAACGCCGACCAATGACACCTGGGCGTGGGATGGCCGGACGTGGCTGGAGGTGAACGGCGGCGGTGCGGAGGCGCCCCGCCCCGGTGACGGCTCGCAGATGGCCTGGGATGCTGCCCGGAACACGATGCTGCTCGTCACGCCTCCGACGGGACCGAACGGTGGAGCGCAGACCTGGATCTGGACCGGAGCTCGGTGGCAACGGCAGCTCGGCGGCGATCTCGGCTCGAGCTTCCACAACGTGCTGCTCGCCTACGACCCGGTCAGCCGCTCGGTGGTCGCCGAGGGATGCTGCCAGGTGCTGCCCACGCAGCTGGCCGGCGGAGACTCGTCAACGTGGCGATGGGACGGGACGCGGTGGCTCGTCGTGGATCCGCGGAGCCCGGGCGGTGGCAGCGCGATGGCGCTCGACCCGGTTAGGAGTCAACTGGTGCTCTGCGACTGCAACCTCGTCGGCGGGGTGGTCCCGTCGCTCTACGTGTGGAGCGGGAAAGACTGGGCACCGCTGCCGTCGGGATCGGTTCCGTCGCAACCCCAGGCGGAGATCGACGACGTCAGCCGCTCGCAATTCCTCATCCTGGGCTTCGCGATCGGGGTCGGGGAGTCGATTGCACAGCCGCTCGACGTCTGGCAGTTCAACGAGACGAGCTGGCGCCAGCTCGACGGAAAAGCGGGGTCCGGATAAGGCTCGAGCTACAGGACGAGCGTCGCCTCGGCGGTGATCGGAACCGCGGCGAGCGCTTTGGAGACGGGGCAATTCGCCTTGGCATCCTCGACCGCGGCCGTGAAGACGGCCGCGTCGATCCCCGGGACCTTTCCCTTCGCGGTCAGGTGAATCGCGGTGATGCCGTCGCCGCCCGCAAACGTGACCCGAGCACTGGTATCGAGATGCTGCGGTGGGAACCCCGCGGTGGCGAGGCCGTGCGCCAGCGCCATGGAGAAGCAGGAGGCATGCGCCGCTGCGATCAGCTCCTCGGGGCTCGTCCCGGTGTCGCGGCTCAGTGCCCGCCGGTGCCACGTCATCGTCAGCTCGGGAAACGTCCCGCTCGCGGGGCGAGCGGTGCCCTGCCCGGTCGCCAGGTCGCCTTCCCATGTCGCCGTCGCGCTGCTGTCCACTGCCATTGAATCGCTCCTCACACCACGAGATATCGACGCGAATCAGGGTAGCGGCTCGGTCCGGTTGGTCGCCGGCGGGGACGCCATGGACGGCGTCTCAGCGCGAGGTTCGGCTGTACCTGCGCACGCTGAGGGGCACGAAGATCGCGATGATGATCACCGCGAG
>JBAUTG010000104.1:0-2494 GCA_049582105.1 Candidatus Dormiibacterota bacterium
GCCGCGCTGCGGCCGACCGCCGGTCCGTTCCCGGAGGGCTGGCCCGGGCTGCCCTCGACGACGTTGCTGGTGGAGACCGACCCGGCGCAGGTCGACCCCACCGACCTCGACGACTGCATCGCGATCATCGGCGGGCCGCGCAGCGCCGTGATCGACGCCCTCGTGCACGGCGACCGCCGCGAGGCGCTCCGCCACGCGCACCTGGTGCGTGAGTGCTTCGGGCGCGAGCGCACGGCGCTGCTCGTCAGCAACCACCTGCATCCGGCCGATCGCTGGCTCGTCGCGGAATGCGCGGCGATCGCGCAGGCCGCGGACATCCCGCTCATCGCGAGCGCCGCGCCGGACCACGCCACCGCCGTCGACAAGCCGCTCCTCGACGTGCTCACCGCGATCCGGCACCGCACCACGCTCGACCAGGCGGCCGCGCACGGGCTGCTCCTGCCCAACAGCGAGCACCGGCTCCACAGCGAGGCGGAGCTGCGAGCACTGCTCCCCGATCTCCCGCAGGCATTCGACAACACGGCGCGAATCGCCGCGTCCTGCGCGGTGTCGCTCGACTTCAGCGATGTGCGCTTCCCGGGCTACCCGGTGCCCGCCGGTGAGACGCCCTTCTCGGTGCTGTACAGCCTCTGCCAGGAGTCGGTGCAGCGCAAATACCACCCCATGACGAGCGTCGTCGCCGCGCGGCTGCAACGCGAGCTCGACGTCATCGAGAAGACGCATCTCGCGGAGTTCTTCCTGATCACCTGGGACATCATGCGGTTCGCTCGCGAGCGCGGCATTCCGGGACAGGGACGCGGCAGCGCGGCCGACTCCATCGTCGCGTACCTGCTCGGCATCACGCGAGTCGATCCCGTCGCGCACGACCTGCTCTTCGAGCGATTCCTGCACGAGGACCACCAGGGCACGCCCGACATCGACATCGATTTCTCCACCGACCATCGCGAGCAGGTGCTGCAGTACGTGTACGAGAAGTACGGCGCGGACCGCACCGGGATGGTCGCCAACGTCGTCACCTTCCGGCCGCGCATGGCGATCCGCCAGGTGGGTGCTGCGATGGGCTTTCCGGAAACGCTCATCGAGCAGCTCGGCACGCACACCCACGGCTGGTACATGGCAGATATCGACACCACGCTCGGCTCCGCGGCGACCTCACCGAGCAGCGACGTGTCGAACCCGCAATGGCTGCAGTACGTCGACATCCTGCGCCGCATCGAGGGCACACCGCGCCATCTGAGCATTCATGTCGGCGGCATGCTCGTGACCGGCGAGCCGCTCGTCGACGTCGTGCCCGTGGAGCGCGCCACCATGCCGGGCCGCGTCGTCGTGCAGTTCGACAAGGACGATGTCGAGGACCTCGGTCTCATCAAGATGGACCTGCTCGGCCTGCGCACGCTCTCGGCGATCGCGGAGTGCCTCGATCTCATCGAGCAGACCACTGGAACTCGGCCCGACCTCGACGACCTGCCGCTCGACGACCAGCGTGTCTACGACGTGATCTGCAAGGTCGACACCATCGGGCTCTTCCAGATCGAGTCACGCGCGCAGCAGCAGTCGCTCTGGCAATCCCAGCCGCGCTGCTTCAACGACCTCATCGTGCAGGTGGCGATCATCCGGCCGGGCCCCATCCAGGGCGACGCGGTGCATCCCTACCTGCGTCGCCGTCAGGGTCTCGAGCCGGTCACCTACCTGCATCCCAAGTTGGAGCCGATTCTGGCAGAAACGTGTGGCGTGGTGCTGTACCAGGAGCAGATCCTCCGCATCGTCATGGAGATCGCCGCGTACACCGCCGGCGAGGCCGACCGCTTCCGCCGCGCGATGAACCGGCACCGCTCACGGCTCGAGATGGAAGAGCTGCGCGACGGCTTCATCCGCCGCTGCATCGAGCACGACCTCAGCGAGGAGGTCGCGCAGCAGATCTTCAAGAGCGTCGCGGGCTTTGCGGAGTTCGGCTTCTGCAAGTCACACGCAGCCGCCTTCGCGCGCACCGCGTACGAGACGGCGTGGCTGCGCATGACCTACCCGGCGCACTACACGTGCGCGCTCCTCAACGCGCAGCCGATGGGCTTCTACCATCCGTCGGTCCTCGTCGACGACGTCAAGCGCCACGGGGTGCGCGTGCTGCCCGTCGACGTGACCAGGAGCAGGGCTCGCTGCCTCGTCGAAGCGGTCGGCGACGGCAGGCACGGCTTCGGGATCCGGCTCGGGTTCGCATACGTGCACGGGCTCGGACCGTCGGCGCGAGCCGCATGCGACGACGCGATCGCCGCCGGTGCCACCACGTCGGTCGCCGCGTTCTGGCAACACACGCTCCTGCCCCGCGTCGCCATGGAGAACCTGATCCGCGTCGGCGCGTTCGACGGCGTCGCCGCGGGGCGGTCGCGACGGCAGCTGCTCTGGGGGCTCAAGGAGATCGAGGAGTCGCTGCCGCCTCGCACGCGCCGCCGGACGACCCTCGCACCGGGTGAGGCCGCGCCTGCGGTCACAACCGGGC
>JBAUTG010000105.1:0-4458 GCA_049582105.1 Candidatus Dormiibacterota bacterium
GGTCGGTCGCGCCGCCGCCTCCTCCGGCCCGGGGCTGGCCGGTCGCGAGGCGCGACGTACCCCCGTTGCCGCCCCCGTTGCCGCCCCCGGACCCGGCCGAGGCGATCGCATCCGGCGACCCTCCCGGATACCCGGGGCCACCGACTTCGACGTAGAGGATCTGCCCAGGGGTCACGGTGATGTTGGAGATGACGATCGCTCCGTTGCCGCCGAGCGGCGATGGGCTGGCCGGGTTGTAGCCCGTCCCGCCGAAGCCACCGAAGAGTCCCGCTTCGATCTCACGGACTCCGGCCGGGACCGTGAAGCACTGCTCCCCGCCTGTGAACGCGAAGTTCATCGGGCTCACGGCGACCGGACACGACGCCGCCACCTGCAGCTTCGGCGCCTGTGCGTTGACCGGGTGCAGGGTGGCGCCGGCGATCGCGGTCGTGCCCAGTACCGTGCACGCGACGCGCACGGGTCGCGATCGCCACGCCACGGCATGCGTCCTCAACGACGTGATGCCTCCCTCCGACTCCCACAGCGAGGAACCGCTGCTGGTGAGCGGCGACGCCATGCTGACAGGCGGCCGTTCGCCGGGTCAATAGGACGTCGGGCAGTTGTCACAGGCCAACCCTCAGCAGTGAGGAAATGCCGCGAGCGTCCCCGTCGTCGCGTCGGACACGACGAGGCGTCCGTCGCTGAGCAGCGCGAGCCCTTGCGGGTTGGGAATCGCCGTCACGAGCACCGCCGTGTGCCCGGTGGCCGGGTTGAACGCATAGACCCGCTTGGACGGCGGGACTGTGAAGTACACGAGCAGTCCGCTCACCACGACTGACGCGAGATGGAGTGAGAGCCCGTACGGTTTCGCCGCGCCACCGCTGGAAGGCATCGAGAGCATCCCGCTGATTGACGACGAAGCGATCTCAATGACGTTGCCCGGTCCGACTGCGGCGTCGACGGGTGACGGGACTCCGGTTCCGAGCACTGTCGACCCGCCACCCGACAGGGGGATGGACAGCAGCTGACCCTGCGCGGTGTCGGGCACAAGCAGCAGGCCTTTCGCGGGATCAACACCGAGTCCGTCGACGTTCGGTTGACCCGAGCGGGGTGTCAGCTGCAGGAACGTCGTCACCGAGAGCGTGGAGGGATTGAGCTCGACGATGCTGTCCGCTCCCTGGTCGGCGAACAGCACATCGCCATTCGCGAGGACGACGAGTCCCTGCGGCGTCGGCTCGTTGTACGACGCCATGGCCGCGCCCGACGCGGAGAGATGGGCGATGACCCCGCGCGCGCCGGTCGACACCCAGACACTGCCGTCGGGCGCGACATCGATATCGCCGGCGCCGCCCACGCTGGCGAATCGCTGCAGCGATGAGAAAGCGCGCGGCGGGGGGCACTTCGTGAGCAGCTTGGTGATCGGGACGCCGTTCGACGGCGTCGGTGTGGTCGCAACGGTGGGCGCGGGCGTCGGAGTCGGCACCGGAGTCGGCGACACCCGTGTCGCCGGCGTGATCGCCGGCGCGGAGCCTCCGCATGCGAACAGCGCGAGGCATGCGACGAGAGTCACACCTGCGCGGGCGGCGCGATTGGGGGAGTGCACGACTCGGTCAGTGTCCGGCGTCGCGATGACGCCGTGCCTCGTGCGAAATGTCGGTCATGCTCAACCTCCCACGACCTGACGTTCATCGGAGTTCACCGCGGTGAAGCGGAATTCTAAGCCGGGTCGGGCATGGAGCAGGGGCCCGCTCCGGTGCGCGAGACTCCGCGCCGAGGAGAGCAGGTGACCGACTGCCAGGGTCACCAGGAGGAGAGAACGTGGCGGATCCCAACCAGCCCCCGGTGATCACGAGCTACGACGTGCAGGGCAGCGCATCGACTGCGGGCGGCGAGGTGGTCGCGGTGACCGGGTCGAATCTGTCTGTCGTGAACTCCGTGGCGGTTGGTCCGTACCCGGCCGGGTTTGTGATCGATTCGGACACGCAGTTGCGGTTCACGGCGCCGGCGTACGACCCGAGCATCAGGAGCGACCCGGCGACCGCGAAGGTGTCGGCCGGGAACAACAGCATGATGAGCGAGACCGACCAGTTCCCCGAATGGACGTGGGGCGGCAAGACCCGCGCCGAGCTGCAGGGGCCGTCTCCGGCGACGCCGGAGCAGCCGCAGAACCCGGGCGATGCCAACCGTGCACCGGTCGTGACCGGCTACGACGTGCAGGGGAGCGCATCGACGGCCGGTGGCGAGGTGGTCACGGTGACCGGGTCGAATCTGTCTGTCGTGAACTCAGTGGCGGTTGGCCCGTACCCGGCTGGGTTTGTCATCGATTCGGACACGCAGTTGCGGTTCACCGCGCCCGCGTACGACCCGAGTATCCGCAGCGACCCCGCGACCGCAAAGGTGTCGGCCGGGAACAACAGCATGATGAGCGAGACCGACCAGTTTCCTGAGTGGACCTGGGGTGGGAAGACCCGCGCCGAGTTGCAGGGGCCGGATCCGGCGACCCCGGAGCAACCGCAGACCCCGGGGGATGCCAACCGTCCACCGGTGGTCACGAGCTACGACGTGCAGGGGAGCGCATCGACGGCCGGTGGCGAGACCGTGACCGTGACGGGGTCCAATCTGTCGGTGGTGAACTCGGTTGCCGTCGGGCCATATCCCGCGCAGTTCGTCATCGACTCGGACACGCAGCTGCGATTCACAGCGCCCGCATACGACGCGAGCATCCGGAGCGATCCGGCGACCGCGAAGGTGTCGGCCGGGAACAACAGCTTGATGAGTGAGACCGATCAGTTCCCGGAATGGACCTGGGGCGGACAGACTCGGGCGGAGTTGCAGGCGGCGCAGACCAACTGACGCGTCGATCCTTTGTTTTCAAGGCGAACCGAGCGTTCGCCTTGTCTACCCTTGTCTCGCAAGATACCATGTCAGGCATGACTGAGGACCGGGACCTCACCGAGTTGCGGCGCGGGGTGCTCGGCCCGTGCGTCCTCGCTCTTCTGGAGGAGCGCACGCGCTTCGGGCTCGAACTGGTCCGCGATCTGGCGTCCGCGGACAGCCTGCTGACCAGCGAGGGAACGGTCTACCCGCTGCTCAACCGGATGCGTGATGCGGGGTTGGTCACCAGCGTGTGGCGCGACGAGGCGAGGGAGCGCCCCCGCCGCTACTACGCGATCACGACGGCGGGTCGGATGCATCTCGCTGCGTTCCGGGAGGAATGGGCCCGCTTCTCAGCGACCGTCTCCGAGGTGATCGGCAGCCCGGCTCTCGTTGCGGCGAGGAGTGATCGATGAGCGGCGTTGCGGAACGGGATCAACGCGTCCGGGGCTACCTCGCTGAGCTCGAGACAGCACTGCGGGACCTACCCGCGCCTCAGGCGACCGAGCTGATGGAGCAGATCACCGCGCACCTCGACGAGGCTCTGCCGCGGGGCAGCAGCGAGGAGACGGTGGCGGCCGTCCTGCGGCGGCTTGGCTCCCCTGCGAAGCTGGCCGGCGAAGCGCGGGCCGATGCGGGGCTCGATGAGTCGGGGGCGGGTGCGGCGGCCCCGACATCGGTCAAGCGACGGCTCCGAAACCGGTTCGGCCGGCGCGGTTGGGGGGCGATCGCGGTCGGCGTGGCCGTGGTCTGCCTGCTCTCGACGTGGCTCGGGCTGTACCTGACAACGCCGAGCCTCACCTTCGGCGGGTCGTCGAAATGGTTGTACCCGCAGGACCAGTCTCGAGCAGTCGACTCGTTCTTGCTTGGCGCGCAGGCCACCACCGTTCCTGCTCGCAGCGGGCAGTGGCAGGGGTTCGTGGTGCAGGTGGAGAACCCGAGCAGCGCCGCCCAGACCGTGGTTGGCCTGGCCACCTCCACGGAGAGCCCAACGGGTTTGGTCGGGATGGCGGGAGTCACGGACGTTTCTGTGGCCGTGTCGACATACGGCGACTACACGGGCGGGTACCCGGGGAGACTGTATTTCACCTCCCAGCAGACAATCCAACCTGGCCAGTTCCGATTCATCAGGGTCATGTGGAAGACGGACCCCTGCAGCATGGCGAGCTCCGGCGAAACGGGAAGTGACCAGCTGAATCTGGAGGTGCAGGTGGGCTGGTTCTCGCGCGTGGAAAGCCTGTCCCTCGCTCTCGCCTATCAACTCCAGTTCGGTGAGGACTGTCCGAGCTGATCTCTACTCCGGAACGGTCTCGTGCACGGTGGTTGCTTCCGCTGATCGGACCACATTTGATCTGGTGCCACGCGTGTCCGTGTGTTATTGCCGAAGATGGCTTAAACGTGTGCCGGTATCACTTTGTCCGTGTTGATTGCAGGCGTGGGTGAGGCGTTGGCGAACAGGTGTTTGGTACCATATGGCAATGGAAGCGTTCGCCGTCCCGGATGCGAAAGACGCCGTGCATGCGGCGGTCGATGCGCTGGTTGACGAGTCCATCGAAGGGTTCTCGACGCACGCGCTCGGCGCCGACGTGGTCGACATCCGGCGCG
>JBAUTG010000106.1:0-3906 GCA_049582105.1 Candidatus Dormiibacterota bacterium
GCGTAGCTGGTGACCGGAATCCCGGCGAACAAATCCATCGGCCTGTCCGCGGATTCTAGGCGAGGCCACCACGGCTATCTCGTAGCGCAGCGACCCGGAGACGGTGTCGCCTAACTGGATGCCGCGAAGAAGTTTTCCGCGCCGGGGTTTTGGACGGGGTGCCTCACGGTCCTGACCTGTGCGTCGGCAGCACACCGCAGTGGACAGCGCCTTTGATTTTCGAACCCAGGTGCCTCACGGTCCGGGGGCCGTGCGCGTCCTGATATATCGGCTGTGCGATAGCCGTGAGCGAGTTCAATCGACTGTTCGCAACCCACTTGAACGGGTCTGTCGCGGCCGAGTTCCAAGAAAAGCTGTGACACGGCTGTGACCTCCCGTCTTCCGACGGTCTTCCGATGGCGTCCGAAATCGGCGATGTCGAACTCAAAATGTGGGCGGGGCCCGGGATTTGAACCCGGGGCCTCACGGTCCCGAAATCTGAACGGTCTCATCCAGCGAGCACGTTTTCGACGGTTTTGAGCTCATCTCGAGGTCTTGCTGGCGGATTTCCGGCCGGTTACCGCCACAGGGTCGCTTGGATTACTACACGAATTACTACTCGAACTACTACACGGGCCATGGCTCGTGAAAACGCCCGCGCGGTCGGGGTAGCGGCTCGGTTTCGGGCAGCCGGCGGGAGTGCTTGCTTTCCCAATGGAATGAAGACAGATAGGTCGTCCGTGGTGAGGTTGAGTTGCGAGCATCCCATCGCGGCACTATCGAGAGGGCGCTCTCCCCCTTGTGATCTCCCGGAGAGTGCCCGGGCGGCGCGTCGATGGCACCTAGTGATTACCCCCGGTCGACCCGTCATGGGATATCTACATCGCACAGCCGCCGAGCACAACCGTTTGGCACGGTTTATCAGTTGCGTCTCTATATGCCACGGCGTTGATACTGCCGGCCGATGGCCAGACCTGGCGCCATACTTCGACGTCAGACCAAGCGGCGCAATCCATGGCCTGCGTTTCTCGCCCGACAGGCTATTCCGCCGGCATCGCGAGCACTGTCAAAGGCGGCTGAGCACCTTCGTCGCCTCGCCCTGGAGGTCCGCGTTGCTGGGGACCGCATGGTTAACAGCGACGTCCGTGATGAAGAAGAAGATGGTCCCTTTGAGGACGTAGATGCCGCAGAGGGCGATGGTGGTGCCATTGGTGGACCGGCTTGCCTGGACCACCGCCGCCGCATCGCCGACTCCCTGGATCTCGGTGAAATTCAGCCCGCCCGCCGCAGCCTTCTGGAGAGCGGCTCTCGCCTGCGCTTCGTCTGCTTGGGCAGTCGCAAGGTCAGGGGCCTGGGCGATGCCGATGTTGAACACATCGGTGGTCTGGTTGCCGTAGATGCAGAGCTTCGTCGCGTTGTCCAGCTGCTCCAGGCCAGCACTGTAGTTGATGCCGGTGAGGGTCGACGCCTCCTGGGCGTTCACCAGCACGCAAGGGTCGTAGGACACCGGAGTTCCGCTCGCGGGGCTGTTGGACGCGGACGGCGACGCGCTCGCGGGCGTCGGAGTGCCCGTGGTGGCGGTCGGCGAAGAGCCGCACGCCGCAACGAGAGAGAGCAGCATCAGCACCAACGACATGACGCTCATCTTGCGAAACATGAAAGTGGTCTCCTTACCGAGCATTGCGAACTTTCACAAAGCTAGGGCTCGAACACCCCGGTTGAATCGGGTGTTTCCCTACGTATTGCCATGGAGCGCCTGGGCTCACTTGCCGCAGCCTGCCTGGAGCGTGATCAGGAGGAGGATGATCCCAACCCCCCCACTGAAGTTTGGGAATGCATCGAGATATGGGCTCGCGGCGAACATGGCGAGGCCGTACGGGGTCCCGGCGTCGGCGTGGCTTGGCGATACGAAGAGCGCCGCGGCGGCCATCGCGCCCGCGGCGGCGTTGATGCCCACGCAGAAGAATGGGAAAGCGACCGAGCCGCCGAACGAACACATGATGGACAGCATCGCGATGGCGATGGCCAGCTGATCAAACGCGTCGTACTTGCAGGCCATGGTGATGACGCCGCCGCCGGTGCTGTCGAGCAGCACCGCCTTGGCGACCCCGGTGTTCGGATCCACCACCCACAACGCGTCGACGCCGCCCGCCGCGGGCAAGAGCAGGTGGTAGCCGTCATATACACGGACGATCGCATTCCACGCGGCCTGCCGATTGGCCGGAACAGTGTTGAGCCAGGCGTTGATCGCGCCGTAATCGCCTGCGGCGACCGGTGTCAGCGTTCGCCCTGACAGCAGGCTGAAGGCGCTGTTCGGATATGTGGCCGCTTCGGCGGCGCAAGCGGCGACGGAGGTCGCGACGGCAGCCTTGAAAGCGGTGTGCCGGTCGGTTGTGAGTGGGACCACCTCGTTGAGGCCGACGGCGAGGTCGGCGTGCTCCTCGAGCAATGCCGACGTGAGCGCGCGATCCTGCATGATCGCCACCCTGAGCCCCGGTGCGCAAGCCTGGTCAACCGTCGTCGGGCGTAGGAGCGCGGGCAGCAGCAGTGGCGTTCGCCGCACGCCGCCCTTCACGGCGGTCACGATCTGGGCGTTCGTGGCAGTCGCTGCGATCGGTACCAGCGGCGCGACTGTCAGCATCGACGAAAGCACGTCGTCAAGCAGCGCAGCGGTCGTGGGCGTCCCCGGCTCCACGGCGATGGTGGTGACGCCGTCCAGCGCAGCTCGCGTCTCGGCTACGACCGCAGGGTCGTCGAGGGCACCCAGCGGGGCGCCGCCGGGCCTGATCTCCACGCCGGCGATGCGCCGTGTTGCGCTCAACCGGCCGAATGCGATGGTGACGTACAGGCCCGCAAATGATGGAGGGGGTACCGGCTCCGTCGGAACCTGATAGGTCGCTGTGCCGACGGGGTTGTCGTGGCTCGCGAGGTTGATCGTCACCGTGCGCCGGGGCGGACCGTCGGCGTGTGCTTGGTAGCGAATACGGTAGCCACCGCCGACCCACGCCGAGACTGCAGGTGCGACAAGGGCAGCGACCTTGGCCGGCGTGGCCGGGTCGGCGGCGTCGAGGCTCGCGCCGCCTCCGATCGTCACGATCTGCGAGTTGACCGCCTGGTCGATCTGGCCCACAGGCACTGTGAAAACGGGGACGCGCGACGCCATCAAGCGGCGCTGGTAGGTGGGAAGGCGCACCGGATCGGTGTCGAGCGAATTCATGTCGCTCACGAGGATGATGGCGGTCACACCTTCGTCGAGCGCAGGCCCTCCCACCGTCCCCCATGGGTCGTCCGCGCTCTCGTGCGCGGCGGCCAGGGCCGCGGTGATGCGGGTCACGTCGGGCGGAGCCCACGCCCCAGCATCAGGCGTCGCGCCGATCGGAATCACCTGAACGTCGAACGGCGTCTTCGCGGATTGGGCGGTGATCGCCGCCGCCAGGCTCGATTCGAATGCGGCCTTGGAGGCGTCGCTGGTGAAGAGGTTTGGCGCGAAGGTTACGAAACCGTCGTACACGATCAGGACGCGCGGCCGCTGCTGGACCCTGACGTTCGAGTAAAGCGCGAAGCCGTCGACCGGCGTGCCCTGTTCCTTGACCGTGAACGAACCGGCGTCGAGCCCGTCGACCGACCCGCCGGTGGCGTCGCCGACTGCCACCTCCAGCTCGACCTCCTGGAAGGCGGTGGCGTTGGCGACGACCTGGATCGACGAGACTCGGCTGAGCGCCGCCGCCCGGTCTGAATCGGACAGGACCTGGAGCGTCCCGAAGGGCCCGACCACTCCGCTCGACGGGGTGGGAGCTGCGCTCGCCGGGCCGAGCACGTCGCCCTGGACCGTGATCAGCTTCCCGGCGACCGTCAGGTCCCTGGCCCCCGCCACGGGCGCCGAGTCGGTCTGCAGGCGGAGGATCGGAACGCGGATGGGTAGCACAC
>JBAUTG010000107.1:0-7048 GCA_049582105.1 Candidatus Dormiibacterota bacterium
TCACCAAGCTCTCCAGCTCTGCGACGTTCTTCGCCCAGTACGCGGCGGCCTACTCGAGCAAGCCCGCGCCCTACAACGACGGCACCAAGGAGCCCTACACGGCGTACGGCTACGACGCCATGAACATCCTGCTGCAGGCGATCCATTCGGTGCTCGTTGCCAACGGCGGCCAGCCGCCGTCCAGCACCATGGCCTTCCGGGACGCAGTCATCGCCGCGCTGCACCAGACGTCGTACGACGGTGCGCTCGGTCACACGACCTTCGACACCAACGGGGACACGACCAACACCGGTTTCACCCTGTACAAGGTTTCGAGTGGCCTCTGGACCGGTGACGGCACCTACGCCGTTGACACCAGCGGCAACGTCACCTTGAAGAGCTGATCGACGACATGTAACGATCAGGGGAGAGCGCCGCGCGCTCTCCCCTTCTTCGTTTTTTTCCTGCCGGGGGACAGAGATGAGCGACCCAAGCGGGACACCTGACGCACGTCCGACGCCTCCGGCTCGTGGGGCCGCCGTGCGACCCGCGTCCTCCACCCTTGTGGATCAGGCGGGACTGGCACCGCGTTCGATCGAAGCAGGCGAAGTTGCCCGAGCAATCGGGCCGTTGTTCCGCGGCGGCTATGGATGGGTCTCCCGGCATTTCGCGCTGCTGCTGCTGCTCGTGATGGTGGCGTCGATCGTGGGAACGTACTTCCAGGGCGGCGCAACGCTCATGGGTCACCAGATCGACAATGCGCTCGTCCTGGGAGCGATCTACGCGCTCATCGCTGTCGGTTACACGATGGTCTACGGCATCATCGAGCTGATCAACTTCGCTCACGGTGATGTGTTCACCGTGTCCGGGTTCTACGCGATCTTCATTGCCGACAGGTTGCACCTCGATTCGCTGGCGACCCACAACTTCGGGGGTCTCCTGCTGGCCCTGGCCATCATCTTTCCGCTGTCGATGATCGCGGCCGGATTGACCGGGGTGGCGATCGAGTTCGTGGCCTACCGTCGGCTTCGTGACGCGCCGAGGCTCGCTCCGCTGATCACGGCGATCGGCGTCTCGTTCCTGATCGAGGGCGTCATGCTGGTCCGCGAAGGTCCGGACAATGTCCCCACGCACATGGCGTCGTGGATCAATGGCCAGGCATTCGCGATCGGTGGGGTGAGTGTCGGCTACACGGATATCTTCGTGGTGGGCTCAGCACTGCTGCTCATGTTCGCGCTCGGCGCCTTCGTGCGGCGCACACGACTCGGGAAGGCGATGCGCTCCACCGCGCAGGACCGCACGGCAGCTTTGCTCTGCGGCATCAACATCAATCGCACGATCTCGGCAACGTTCTTCATCGGCTCCGCGCTTGCCGCGGCTGCCGCGGTGATCTACAGCATCGAGTACGGCGATCTCAAATGGAATGTCGGCTTTCACCTCGGCATCATCGCGTTCACAGCGGCGGTGCTCGGTGGCATCGGCAACATCGTCGGCGCCGGCGTGGGCGGTTTCCTCATCGGCATCATCTACGTCTTCGGCGGATCGCTCCTCGGCGGAGAATGGAGCGAGGCCCTGATCTTCGCGATCCTCGTCCTCATCCTGACCTTCCGCCCAGTCGGGCTCTTCGGGATCGAGGTGACCACTCGTGCCTGATCGTCTCAGGTCCTTCCTGCGGTCGGATCCCGGTACCGGGCAGCGGAATCAGGGCACCACCGTGTTCTGGATCCTCGCCTCGACTGCCTCAGCACTGCTCCTCATGGGCTGGCTGTTGCCCTGGTTCGTCGGCCCCTTCGATGCGGGGGTGGGATACAGCGCACAGGATGCGGTCATCTCTCCTCCGACCGGGATCGGCACCATCCTCATGTACATCCTCGGCGTCTGCATGCTGGTCCTGCTGCTCTCGCCGCTGGCGGAATTCGCCGCTCGCATCAGAGGAACGAGCCTCGGCCGCCGTGCGGACCGGATTCGACTTGTCGCCGGTCTCGTGGGACTGACCCTCACCACCGTGGTGTGGTTCCTGTACAGCGTGGTTCAGGAGGAGCCGCTGTTCGGAACGTTCAATCCCGGCACATTCACCGACTCCGCGGTGTGGCTGACCATGTACGGGTTCGCGCTCGGAGCCCTCGTCTACGGAGCGCGTCCCTGGGTCGTCGGACGTCAGACGCTGGCATTCGCGGTTGCGGCGCTGCCCTTCGGTCTCTTCCTGCCCCTCATGTTTCACCAGGCACCGGATTTCCTGCTCTGGGCGGCGGGATCGCTGGCCGTCTACATGCTGCTGGCGCTCGGCCTCAACGTCGTGGTCGGCTTCGCCGGGCTGCTCGACCTTGGCTATGCGGCCTTCTTCGCCATCGGCGCGTACGCCTGCGCATCGTTCGCATCGCCGTTTCACGGCATCCACCTGCCGCTGTGGGTGCTCATCTTCCTCGGCGCCGGGATTGCGTCAATGTTCGGCGCCGTCCTCGGAGCGCCGACACTGCGCCTCCGCGGCGACTATCTCGCGATCGTGACCCTCGGCTTCGGAGAGATCGTTCCCGACCTCGCGACCAACAACGCCTTCAATCTCACGGGGGGCGCGAACGGGATATCGGGAATCGACCAGCCGCACTTCGGCCCGCTCAACTTCAGTGAGAGTCCGCGCTGGTATTACTGGGCCATCCTCCTGGTGGTACTCGTCGTGGTCGTCCTCTTGCGCAACATCGAGCATTCACGAGTCGGACGAGCATGGGTGGCGTTGCGTGAGGATGAGGTCGCCGCCGCCGCGACAGGCATCAACACGACGACCACCAAGCTGCTCGCCTTCGCGATCGGGGCTTCCGTGAGCGGTCTCGCCGGAGCCTTCTACGGTTCACTGGTCACGATCGTATCGCCCGACGACTTCAGCTTCTCGGTGTCGATCGCCGTCCTCAGCATCATCGTGCTCGGCGGTATCGGCAACATCACCGGAGTCATCCTCGGCAGCTTCATCCTGACCTTCGTCATCTTCTGGATGTTGCCGGATATGAATGCATGGGCGACGACCGTCAGTCACACGATGAACGTGCCGGCACTCGCGAACATCGATTTCAGCTCGTTCACATTCCCGCTCTACGGGATCGCGCTCATCCTGATGATGTTGTTACGCCCGGGAGGCCTGCTCCCGAGCCGCGCGCGCCGCATCGAGCTGGAGAGCTCGGGCGAAACCGAATCGCTCGCCGCCGTGCAGGGAATCGCCTGAGGTGGCACTCCTCGAGCTCGACACAGTGACCAAGCGGTTCGGCGGTCTTCTCGCCGTCTCGAGCGTCAGCTTCAAGCTCGACAAGGGCGAGATCCTGTCGATGATCGGGCCCAACGGCGCGGGCAAGACGACTGCCTTCAACTGCGTGACCGGGCTCTTCCCGATCACCTCGGGATCGATCACGCTCGACGGGGCGTCGATTGCCGGTCTTCCACCCCACCGGATCACGAAGATGGGTATCGCGAGAACATTTCAGAACATCCGGCTCTTCGCGTTCATGACCGCGGTGGACAATGTGATGGTCGGTGCCCACTGGTGGATGAAAGAGCGCGTGTGGGACGGTGCGCTCAACACGCGCCGCGCCCGCCGGGAAGAGCGATCGGTCGAAGCGCGAGCGCTCGACCTCCTGGACCTTCTCGGTCTCGCACGGTACGCCGGCTCCTACGCCCGTGAGATGCCGTACGGATTGCAGCGTCGCCTGGAGATCGCCCGAGCGCTGGCGACCCAGCCGCGTCTGCTGCTGCTCGACGAGCCGGCTGCCGGCCTCAACACAGGGGAGAAGCGGGATTTGATGCAACTCATCTCGCGGCTTCGCGACGAGGGACTGACGATATTCCTCATCGAGCACGATATGCGCCTCGTCATGGAGGTGAGCGATCGCATCGTCGTGCTGGATCACGGCGAGAAGATCGCCGAGGGCAGTCCCGCCGACGTCCGGAAGGATCCCCGCGTCATCGAGGCCTACCTTGGCACCGGCGCAAGCGACGAGATGCGCACAGCGTGAGCGAGAACGGCACGGCGGTACCGGCGGCAGCCGCTGGGGCATCGGTCATCGAGCTGCGCGAGATCGACGTCTTCTACGGTCGCGTGAATGCGTTGCGCAAGGTCTCGATGGAGGTTCGCGAGGGCGAGATCGTCGCACTCATCGGCAGTAACGGCGCGGGCAAGACGACCACGCTGCGCACGATCAGTGGCCTCATCGGACCCCGGAGCGGCGAGGTGCGCCTGTTCGGCAAACCGACTCGTGGTCTCGGAGCCGAGAAGGTCGCACGGCTGGGCGTGGGACACGCTCCCGAGGGCAGGCGGCTTTTTCAGCGCATGACGGTTCGCGAGAACCTCGACATGGGCGCGTACACCCGCAGCGATCGGGCGGCCATGCGCAACGACCTCGAGCGGGTCTACACGCTGTTTCCCAGGCTTCGCGAACGCGCCGGGCAGCTCGCCGGCAGCCTGAGCGGCGGCGAGCAGCAGATGGTGGCGATCGGTCGCGCGCTGATGAGCAATCCGAAGGTGCTCATGCTCGACGAGCCGTCGCTCGGCCTCGCGCCCATCCTGGTCGATGCGATCTTCGAAGTCATTCGGGAGATCAACTCCAAAGGAACGACCATCCTGCTGATCGAACAGAACGCGCTCCTTGCCCTCAAGACCGCCGTGCGGGGCTACGTACTCGAAACCGGCGAGGTGGCGCTCTCGGGACCATCGTCGGAATTGATCGCCTCCCCCGACATCCAAAGAGCCTATCTCGGTATGTAACGCTACCCCGGCAGGAAACCGATCGGACGTCACTGACGTCTTGGGGAAGCGATGGCACCGACCCGCGAGACAACTCCGTCCTCCGGGACCACGAGCGCAGGGCTCGAACCCGAGGCGCCCACTCGTGATGTCGTCGGCTGGACCATGCAGGCGGAGTTCAAGCACTCGCGACGGCTCTCCGCAGAGGTCACGCGCAAGGTGCTCGCAACCGCGCTGGGCCTCAGCCCCGAGTCGCTGGCGGGCCTGGACGCGACACACCTGCGCACGGCCCTCGACCGCCTGCGCGGCATGGCCGCGTTCACCCAGAAGCTCGCCGAGATGGCCGCGACCGACGACCTCACCGGCGTACTCCGCCGCAGCGTGGGACTCGCGACGTTGCAGCGCGACATCGACAGGTCCCGTCGCGTCGGGGGCAAGGGCATCGTCGTCCTCTTCCTGGACGTGGACGGCCTCAAGCATGTCAACGATTCGCGCGGCCACGCTGCCGGCGACCGCCTCCTCGTCGACGTCGTCGCGGCGATTCGCAAGCGCGTCCGCTCCTACGACCTGGTCATGCGATACGGCGGCGACGAGTTCGTGTGCGCGCTCGTCGACGTGGCGCCTCCCGATGCGGAGCGCACGCTCGCCGACATCCGGCGCCAGTTCACGGCGCGGACGCACGGGCACACCGTCAGCGTGGGGATGGCCACGGTTGCCGATGACGACACCGCGGAGTCGGTTGTGGCGAGAGCGGACACCGACCTGTACGCGCATCGTGACCGGCCCGAGCAGTAGCCTCGAACCACCGCTGACAGCACGCGGCGTGGACGCGTCGCGCGACAGGATTTGGTGCCGGGTGACCGGGGTACATTCCCGTGGAAGGAGCTTCGACGATGGCGATAGACGTGGTCGGCAAGCTGGCGAGAGTGACTGCTGACATCACCCCCGGACACCTCGGTGAGGTCGTCATCGAAGTCCGCGCAGGCACCGAGCGCTTCCTCGCCTGCGCCTCCGACAAGACGTCAACGATCACCAAGCATTCCCAGGTCCTTGTGGTGGGTAGCCTGGGCGGACGCACCGTTGAGGTCGCGCCGACTGACACCATGAGGTTGCCGCGATGACCACGCTGGCCTACGTGACACTGGGAATCATCCTCGGCGCGCTGTTGCTCATCGTCCTGCTGTTGCGGGCCGCGTGGCGCGTCGCCGAGCCGGACGAGGCGCTGATCATCTCGGGGTTCCGCACCAGCCAGCGGCCCGACGGCGTCGGTGAGAGCATGGGCTTCCGCATCGTCACCGGACGCGGACGCCTGGTGGTGCCGGGCGTCACCAAGGTGCGCCGTCTTTCGCTCGAGGCGCACGAGAGTGAGATCGGCGTTCCGTGCGTGTCGCAGCAGAAGATCCGCGTCGACCTGCGCGGTGTGATCGTCTACAAGATCGGCGACGACTACCGGTCGATCGCCAACGCGGCCCGGCGCTTTCTCGACCGCCCGGCAACGGAGCTCGAGACCAAGGTGCAGAACGTGTTCGTGGGACATCTCCGTGCCATTGCGGGCTCGATGACCGTCGAGGACATGATCAGCGACCAGGACAAGTTCGCGCAGCAGGTGCGTGATCGCTGCTCGCAGGAGATGGAGTCCTTCGGTCTCGTCATCGACAGCTTCCAGATCCAGTCGATCACCAGCCCGTCGAACTACATCGAGAACCTCGCCGCACCGCACCAGGCCGAGGTCGAGCGGAACGCGCGCATCGCGCGCGCCAACGCGGAGCGCGACGCGGTCGGACAGGAGCAGATCGCGCAGGCGCAGATGTCGCAATCGCTCCGCGACACCAACATCAAGAAAGCCGGCTACCAGGCGGAGGTCGACACCGCGTCGCAGCTCGCCGCGCAGCAGGGACCGCTCTCCGAAGCAAAGGCACACCAGGCAGTCGTCACCGAGCAGACCCGCGTCGCCGAGTTGCAGGCGGAGCAGAAGGAACAGCAGCTCCAGGTCGACGTGCGCCGTCCCGCCGACGCCGAGGCGTACCGGCAGACGACGCTCGCGGCGGCAGGCCGTGACGTCCGCATCCGGCAGGCGGAGGCCGAGGCGCAGGAGGTCCGGCTGCGTGCCGAGGCCGTCGCTGCGCAGACGAAGGTGCAGGCCGAGGCTGCCGCCGCCGCGCTGAAGATGCAGGCGACCGCCCAGGCGGACGCCACGCGGCTCACCGGACAGGCCGAGGCAGATGCCATCAAGGCCAGGGGCCTCGCGGAGGCAGATGCCATCCGGGCACGCATGGAGGCCGAGGCCGCGGGGATCGAGCGTCGTGCCGCGGCGATGAGCCAGAACCAGGAGGCGGTCATCGC